>CALVJE010000016.1 GCA_944331725.1 uncultured Bacilli bacterium
AAATGTTGGTTACTTCTATCTTTTTGTTGTGGTCTTAGAATAAGCGAAGTCGCTACTATTAAAATTGAAGATATTTACTCTAAAGAACATAGTTTTTTAATTTAATAAACTGTGTTATAATATAGGCACTATAGAGGCGGTGATTATGTGAAAACAGCAGTCGTTTTATCAGGAGGAGGCTCTAAAGGTAGTTACCAATTAGGTGTTTGGAAAGCATTACGTGATCTTCATATTAAATATGATATTGTAACAGGAACATCTATTGGGGCCATTAATGGGGTTTTTATGTGTGAAAAAGCCTACTTTAAAGCTAAAAGGATTTGGAAAAAACTAAATCTAGAATATCTATTTAATAAATTGCCTAAATCAAATAAAGACTTTGATGTTTTAAAACTATTTGGAGAAAACTTTTTAAAAAATGGTGGTATGGATATTAAAAAGATTGAAACTATTATTGAAAATAATGTTAATAAAAGAAAATTTTATAAAAGTAAAATAGATTTTGGTCTAATAACTTATAACTTTACTACAAAAAAGCCTTTAATATTAACCAAAGATAAAATTCCAAGTAACAAACTAATTGACTATCTAATGGCTTCTGCAACCTGTTTCCCAGCTTTTAAAATGAAAGAAATAGATGGTGATAAATATATTGATGGTGGTTATTATGATAACCTACCTATTGAACTAGCGTGCAACTTAGGAGCAGAATTTCTAATAGTAGTTGACTTAGGTGCTATCGGTCTAAAGAAAAAGCCTACTAAAAAAGTAAAACAAATCACTATAAAACCAAGAAATAATATATCTTTCTTCTTAAACTTTAATGAAGAAGAAGCGAAAACCAATATGAATTTTGGTTATAATGATACTATGAAAGCCTTTAAAAAATTAGATGGTAATAAATTTACATTTAGAAAAGACTCCTTAACAAAATATTATCAAGATAATAAAGATAATTTATTAGATAAAAATGAAAAAAGTTTTTTATCATCAATGGAACAATTAGGAAAAATATTTAAATTAGATGAAAGTAAAATATATAGTTTAAAAAGTTTTATAAAAGCTTTAAATAAAAAAATAAAATTAGAAGAAGCGATAGATAAGAAAACAACAAAGAAAATAAAAGATTTAACTAGTAAAATAAATTCTAAGACTTTAATACTTTTCTTTTTAAGTAATTTAGAGAACAACAAAACACAAAAAAGACTTAGTAAAATATTTTCTAGAGAATATAAACTAGCCAAGTATTTAAGAATTTTAGGAGTAACTTATGGAAAATAAATTTAAGTATAGTATTGATAATAAAAGATATCATACCCTTAACTATTATTATAAAGAAAAATTTAATGAAAAAATCTGTAAAGTCAGTTTAAATGCTAATTTTACTTGTCCAAATATAGATGGTAAAGTAGGATATGGAGGTTGTATCTACTGTTCAAAATTAGGAAGTGGTGAATTTGGAGGAAATCCTAAGGAAAGTTTACTAACTCAATTTGAAAAAGGTAAAAAAGTAATGCAAAGAAAATGGCCCAATGCTAAATTTATCGCCTACTTTCAAGCGAATACTAATACCTATGCTCCCTTAGAAAAATTAAAGGAATGCTTTGAACCATTTATAAATAAAGATGATTGTATAGGTTTATCTATCGCTACTAGAAGTGATTCTATTACTGATGAATGCCTAGACTACTTAGAAGATATAAGTAAAAGATGTTTTCTAATAGTAGAATTAGGCCTGCAAACTATTCATAATAAAACAAGTAAACTAATAAATAGATGTTCTACTATAGAAAACTTCGATGCTATGGTTAAAAAGTTAAAAGAAAGAAATATTAATGTAGTAGTACATATTATTAATGGACTTCCCTATGAAACAGAAAATATGATGATTGATACAGTAAAACATCTAAATAAATTAAATATAGATGGTATAAAGATACATATGCTAGCAATATTAAAAGATACCCCTTTAGAAAAATATTATTATAAAAATAACTTTAAAATTTTAACAAAAGAGGAATATATTACTATTGTTATAAAACAATTAGAATATCTAAATCCTAAAATAGTAATTCATAGATTAACAGAAGATCCTGATCCATCTGAATTAATTGAACCTAAATGGTTAACAAAAAAGATTGATATTCTAAATAAAATAGATAAAATAATGGCAAGTAAAGATATCTATCAAGGAGATAAAGTAAAGGAGATATAAAAAATGTTTAAAACAGATAATTATAATTTATTAATGACTCATATCATTGGGAGTATACCTTATGATATAAATTATGAGTCCCTAAAAAAATTAAATATAAGTACAAATACTTTAAAAAAGAAAGAAACAAGAAAACTAAGTCTTAAAGAAATTGATAATTTAAATAAGTTTATTAAAAAAATAACTTCAAATAAAATGGATCAACAATTTAATGAAACTATTCTTAGAAATTTAAAGCTTTTCCTAATATATGGTATTATTATTGTAGTAGATAGAAAAAGTATTAAATTAGAACTACAAAATGCTAATATTACTACTAACTTAACAATTAGTATTAATGAAAATAGTATTAATATGCAACTATCTAACAAAGAATATGATGAAAAAGCAATGTTAAAAGAAAAAGAAAATTTCTATTATACAAAATATAGTAAAACCAAAAAAGAAAAAGAGAAATATCAAACCTATACAGAATATGAAATAAAAAAAGAAGAATCACTACATATCTTCAATGATAATAAAGAAACATTCAAAAAAGAAGAAACTGAATATAAAAGTTACAAAGAAGAAAAAAAGACTAAAAAAAGAATTTATACTTTTGGTGTTAATAGTAATTATAAAGATATAGAATATAGTTATAGAACAGATGAAGGATATATCATAAAGAAATTCTATACTAATTATTTTCTTGAATCTTTAAGAAAAAATAATAGCAAAAACTATGCTATAACAGAAGATTATAATTGTAATGACAAATATATGAATACAAGTGGTTATTATAAATTATTAGATGAAAAGACATATGTAAGTCATTTAAGAGAAAAAACACCAGTAAAAAGACTATTTAAAACTGCTAAAAGCCCACACTATACTGAAGTCCTTTATTGATTTTTCAAGAAAAAAGTGGTAAAATAAGCGGCAAAGGTGATAACTATGGGTAATAAAAAAACAATAATTACCAATGCAGAAATAAAAAATTTTATTCAAGATTTAGAAAAAAAGATAGGAGAGTCAAACCAAGTATTTATTACAACCCATCTTAATCCTGATTTAGATGCAATAGGTTCTACTTTAGGTATGTCTCTAATAGCAAATAAATTTAAAAAGAAAAACTATATTATTATGGATGATAAAATAGATACAATAAATAGTGGTGTTTTATCAATTATAGATGCTACATCAAATGACTTTCAAGTAATAAACTCTGAGATATATAACGAGATTAAAACAACTAACGATATATTAATAGTTACTGATACTAATAAAGTAAATATGATATGTTGTGAGCCTTATTTAGAACAATTTAAAAATATTGTAATTATTGACCATCATAATCAAGACTCTAAAACTATTAAGACTATAAATAAATTTATCTATCCTCAAAGTTCAAGTACTTGTGAATTAGTAACAGCACTACTAGAAAGTTTAAAAATAAACTATGGAAGTAACATTGCTAACTACTTACTTGCAGGAATTGTTTTAGATACAAATGGATTAAGAAGTGAAACTGTTTCTCCTCATACTTTAGAAATCGCTAGCAAATTAGTAGGAAATGATGCTGATATAAATTATGCAAACACTTTATTAGACGAAACATATGAAACAAGTATGCAAGTAAATGAATTAATTAAAGAAACAGATTTTTATTCTTATACAATCGCTATCTGTTGTGGTAAAAATGAAACAATCGTTCCCCAAGAAGTGATCGCTAAAGCTGCTAATAAATTAAAAGACTTTAAACCCGATATAAGTTGTGCTATTGGAAAAACTGCTGAAAACACTATTAGCATTTGTGCAAGAAGTAAAGGCAAAATAGATGTTAGTGAAGTTATGAAATTATTTGGTGGTGGTGGTGATAAATATAGAGGTGCTGCTAAAATAGAAGGAAATGATACAGAAGAAGTTAAAAATAAACTTGTAAAAATACTAAAACCTAATTTTTATATTAGTGAAAAGGAGTTAAAAAATGAATAATTTAACAATTAAAAAAAGAATAACTAGAATAATCGCTACAGGTCTTACTGTTATATTATTATCAACAGGTTGTTCTAGTAAAGAAAATGATGCTGAACCTATAACAAATGATACAACTACAACTATGGAAGATAATAGTACAAATAATCAAGATGTTACAACTGATGAAAATGAAAATACTACTAGTGAAGAATTCGATTGTTTTGCAAGTGAAACAGAAGAAGTTAATAATATAATTTACACAGAAGGTATTGAAAAAGCAAGTGAAGTATGGCGTCAATATTTTATTGATGCAGTTGACTTTATCTTTTATGATAAAGAATACAAAGATACTAAATTTAGTGAATTAAATCCTGAAGCACAGGAAAAAACTCTTGAAGCAATTAAAGAAATGGGTAATACAATGACCGAACTTAATCCTAATTGGCAAGAAGACATAGATAGTATTAAAGGTATTGCAACATCTACATATTATAATATCTTAGCGAA
The DNA here is from genome assembly GCA_944331725.1 of uncultured Bacilli bacterium. The sequence goes on from CALVJE010000016.1 coordinate 4,679, forward strand.
TTTTAAAGATCTTGTTGGCGAAGACATTTATAATGACCTAAAAGGAATTAAAGATAGCATTAAAAATGGTGCTATCGACATTGGTAATATAATTAAAGATAATACTAAAGAGTGGTACGAAAACTATAAAAATAAAACTAAATAGTGATAAATGTAAAGTAATCACTATTTTTTCTTGTAAATAAACACTACATAGATTATAATGTTAATAAGGATAAAGGGTGATTCTATGAATAAACAAGTTAGAATTGTTACAGTAACTTCTCTAGCTTTACTTGGAATACTTTGTATCTCATCAGGAGTTATGTACTCTAAACTACAAGAAAGTAATATTAATCAAAGTGTTCTTGTCGTAGTAGAACAAAAACAAGTAAGTAAAGAGGAAGATATAGATATAAAACTTAAAAATTTAACAATCGAAGTAAATACACCTTTAAGTGTAAAGATAATAGATTATTTAGACAGTGCTGTCTCTGATGAAGTATTAGCAAACTTAAAATTAGACACTAGTAGTGTAAATGTTACAGAACCAGGAACTTATAACTATACTGTAAAATATAAAAAGAAAACATATAATGGTATTATAGTTGTCAAAGAAAAAGAAGTTGCCGCTAACACTTTACAAAGTATTACTTTAAAAACTTTAAATATTAAAATAGGTACAGCTTTAAATACAGACTTATCAACTTATATAATAGAACCACTTACTGATGAACAAAAAAGTACTATGTTATTAGATTTAAGTAATGTCAATATAAATAAAGCAGGTACTTATCAATATACAGTAAGATTTAATAATAGTATTTATACAGGAAATATTATTATTACAGAAGATCAACCAACCCTATCTACTAGTATTGGTGATAACAATGAACAACAAAATCAAATAGGAACAGGTACAGAAACTGGAACAGAAGATCAAACTCAAACAGGAACTACTCCTGATCCTAATCAAAACATTCAACATTAAAACTTCCCGAAGGAAGTTTTTTTATAACATATTTTTCTTTTTTAATATAAGCGCTACTATTAAAGAAAGTAATAAAGATAACAAAAGTAATAAAACAAAAGCAAAAGGATTATCTGCAAACTTACCAAAAGTAACATTCATTCCCATAAAAGAAGCTACCATAGTAGGAATAGAAAATACAATTGTAATACCTGCTAAGAATTTCATAATTGTATTAAGATTATTAGAAATAATAGTAGCAACAGTATCAGTAGTACTAGATAGTATTCCTCTATATAAATCACCCATCTCTATTGCCTGATTATTTTCAATAATTGCATCCTCTAATAAATCCTGATCTTCTTCATATAACTCTATAACATTACCTTTAAGTATCTTATCTAAAACTACTCCATTAGACTTTAAAGCCGTAATAATATAAGTCAAACTATTTTCAAGAGCAAGCAAATTAAGTAACTCTTCATTTTTAGTAGCATTTAAAATCTTAGACTCTGCAATCTCTATTTTATTATCAATATCTCTTAACATCTTTAAATATAATAAAGCCAGTCTATAAATTATTTGAATAATAAATCTACTCTTCTTATAAGTATAAAACTCTTTAACTCTACCTTTAGTAAAATCATCTATAATACTATAACGTTGTAAAGATACTGTTACAATATAATCATTTCTAACTACAAGAATACCTAAAGGTAATGTTGTAATCGCTCTCATTCCATTTTTATTCTCATAAACAGGAACATCTAAAAGAAGCATCTTAACCCCATCTTCTTCATCAATACGAGGCTTCTCATCATCATCAATAATACTCATAATAAAACTTTTTTTAATACCTAAAGCATTAGTTACTTCATCTATTTCACTTTCACTAGGATTAACTAAATTAACCCAACTACCAATTTCATAACTATCAATTTTACTAAAAAGATTAGTAGAAATATCTGTATTATATATTTTTAACATAAAACCACAGCCTTTCCTTCTTTTTATCTTTTATTAAAAAATCCCCTTTATCTTACCATTAACTAAATCAATATTTTCATAATTAGGTTTCTTAGGAAGTCCTGGCATTGTATAAATTTTACCAGAAAGTACCGTAATAAACCCTGCTCCACTATTAATAATTAAGTCTCTTACGTGCAATATATTATCTTTAGGATATCCTAACAGTTTAGGATTATCACTTATCGAATATTGTGTTTTCGCTACACAAATTGGAAGATGAGATAAGCCTAATTCATCTATAAGTTTTAATTTTTCTAACGCTTCCTCACTATATTCTACATAATTAGAGTTATAAACGCAACTATTAAGTTTACTAATTTTATCTCTTATATCCATATTATCATCAACAAGAGTTTTAAAATCATTAGATAACTCACAAGAGTCTATAACTTTTTTAGCAAGATCAATTGCCCCTTCTCCACCTTTATTATATGCATCACTAACTTCACAAAGATAACCTAATTTATTAACATAATCTTTAACATAATTAATATCTTCATTACTATCATCACTAAATTTGTTAATACAAACAACAATAGGAACATTATATTGTTTCAAATGATTAAGATGGGCATCTATATTACATATACCTTTTTCTAATGAACCATCTCCATTATATTTCAAAGCTCTAATAGTAGCGACTAAAACTATAGTTGATGGTTTTATTGAAGCTTTAGGACAAACTATATCAAGAAACTTTTCAGCCCCTAAATCACTACCAAAACCAGCTTCTGTAATAACATATTGAGATAAACTTCTAGCTAAATTAATAGATTTAATACTACTACACCCGTGTGCTATATTTGCAAAAGGTCCACCGTGAATAATAGCAGGAACACCTTCTAAAGTTTGTACTAAGTTAGGTTTAAAAGCATCAACTAAAAGAACTGTTAAAGATCCTTCTAACTTTAAATCTTTAACATAAATAGGTTCGTCTTTACTATTAAAACCTACTATAATCTTAGATAACTTTAATTTTAAATCATCTATATCAGTAGCAAGACAAAATAAAGCCATTACCTCACTAGCAGCAGTTATATTAAAGTGATCTATATACTCTTCACTTTTACATTCTAATTTTATATCTCTTAAACTTCTATCATTAACATCTAAACAACGACTAAAAGTTACTGTCTTTATATCTAAACTATTACCTTGTTCAATATGATTATAAATAGCAGCACTTATCAAATTATTAGCAGCACTTATTGCGTGAAAATCCCCAGTAAAATGTAAATTAATATCTTCCATAGGAACAACTTGACTATATCCTCCTCCAGTTGCCCCTCCCTTAATACCAAAAACAGGGCCTAAAGAAGGTTCTCTTAAAGCAAGACAAATAGACTTATTAAGCTTATTAAAAGCATCAGCAAGACCAATACTAACAGTAGTTTTACCCTCTCCATATGGTGTAGGATTAATAGCAGTTACCAAAATAACTTTACCAGACTTATCTCCTTTATCTTTAACTATCTTAGCTTTCTTCTTACCATACATTTCAATATCATCTAAAGAAAGATTAAGTTTACTTGCAACTTCTTTAATATCACATAACTCCACACTATTAGCAATCTCTATATCACTCATTTAAAGCACCTCCAAACTATCTCTATTATATGCTAAAACTAAAGAAAAAACTAGTCTAAACTAGTTCTTCTTAACATATCGTTTGATTTCTCTATTCTGCAAATAATCATCATAAGTATTAACTATTTCTGATAACCTTTCATCCGCTGCCTCATATTCTTCTTTAAGATCTTTTAAATCTTTTTCAACTTCCCTATAAAACAAATCATATTTATCATCTATTTCTTCTTCAATCTTTTCTTTTACTTTAGATAAAACAAAACTAACATATGCTCTAGCTACATCAAAACATTTATCTTTACTAAAAGTATCATCATCAAGAAGAAAATTTTCACCTATTTTACCAATATTACTATCATTATATCTAATAGGTTCATTAAATAACCAAAGAGAATCATTAATAACAGGGATATTTTTCAAACTAAAGACTCCACTTTTACTTTCAAAACTAGATGACTCCAAAGAAAAATTTTCACTTCTTGTATAAAAAGATTTAACTTTACCATTAGAATCACTAATATTTACATTATCACCACATAACCACAAATTATTTATACTATTACTATTACATCTATATTCTATATTTTTACTTGTAATATATATATTATCAGCAACACAAGACTTTCCATATATAGAAACATTTTCTGTCTCAACACATCTTAAATCTGAAACACGTTGACCATTAACTCTAAAAAAGACACTATCTGCATTTACAAAATCAGAACATAATACATAATTTCCATCTTCACCATTAAAAATAAGTTTTGTTTTCTTACTATTATCCACATAAAAACTACCATTAGCAAAACTATTACTAATTATTATTTCCGCATCAGACTCTTTAGCATCAAGCGACAATTCATTAAATAATTCCCAATTTTCAAAATAAATTTTAGAAACATTTTCTTTTAATAATAAATCAATTTTTCTTTCACTTTTTTCAAAAACTTTAGATTTAAAAAAAGAATAAGTAAATGGCGTAATATATCCACTCCTACCATCATCAAGTTCATAATAAATAAATGATTTTTTTGTCATAATTACTCCCCCTAAAATATGTCTATTATTATATATAGAAGTAAAAATTTAGTCAAGCACCTCTCTTACTACATCATAAATCTCTCTACTTATATCATCAATACTACGTAATACTCCATCTTTACTACATTCAACTACTTTAAAATTATACTTATCTGCAACATATAAACTATTATCATAAACTTTATCTAAAAAATTTTGATCCTTCTCATTAATATCTCCATCAATTCCATCATAATTTCTATTTTTTCTAAGAGTATTAGTAAAGTCTCTATCTAATTTTAAAAATATTACTAAATCAGGTTTCTTAAGACCAAGTCTATTATATTCATAATCAGTTATATATTCTAAAAAAGTATCTTTTTCTTCTTCAAATAAAGCTCCTTGATAAATTAAATTAGAAGTAGTATATCTATCTAATAAAACTATCTTTCCCCTATCTAAATCTTCTTTTAGTTTATTATGATAAGTATAAAATCTATCCATTGCATAAAAACTACTAATAGCATAAGGACCAATATCTTCTCTTTTACCTAAATTACCCTTTAAATATTCTTCTACTAAACTAGCCCCTATACTACCATAACTAGGAAAATGATGATATATAACGTCTTTACCATCATTAATTAGTTTATTATAAAGTTCATTTATTTGTGTAGTTTTACCTACACCATCACTAACACCTTCTATTACAATTAACATATCTAACACCTACCTAAAAATATTATATCAAAAAAAATTAAAAAAGTATGAATTTTTAAAATTGAAAGAATTTTACCCTCCAAAATTAAAAATTGCTCTAGGGAAAATTAAAAATTGAAACAAAAAAACTCTCGAATTTTAAAAATTGCCTATTTGCATAATATTTTAACTAATGTTAGAGTAAGCCTCGTTAAGAAAAAAGGAGGAAAACTATGAAAAAAATATTATTATTCTTAACATTAAGTTTTATTTATTTACTAGGTACTACTCCAGTAAATGCTACATCTGATTCTTTCTATGAAGCAGAATATATTGATAATATTTATATGGTTAGATATGATAAAACTACTAAGACTAAATATTATCAAAAAGCTAGAGTCTATAGAAGAACAAGTGATGGACGTCTTGCCTATTGTCTTCAACCATTCATAAAATTTAATCCATCTGATAATACTTATGAAACTGTATCAAACCTACCAGATATTAGTAAAGAAACTCTAACAAGAATTAATGACATAATAGGATTTGGTTATAATTATAAAACACATACTGATTTAAAATGGTATGCTATTACACAACTTATGATCTGGCAAGCAGTAGAACCAAATAATGAATTTTATTTTACTGATACTTTGAATGGAAATAAAATAGAACCATACAACCAAGAAATAAAAGAAATTAATGACTTAATAAACAAAAGTTATATATTACCAAGTTTTAATAATGGAACCTATTATGGAATAGTAAATAGAGATATAAGTATTACTGATACTAATAGAGTTTTCACATATTATCGTGTTAATGCAACTAGTAATTTAAGTCATACTCATATTAACAATGATCTAATCGCTAATTCAAGTAAAGAAGGTTGTTATGATGTAACATATACAAGATACTTTGGTGGTAATGATCCTGTTATATTTTACTATAATCCCAATAGTCAACATTTAGCAACTGTAGGAAGTCCTAAAAATAAAGAAGGTAAAGTAAAATTCTGTTTTAATGAATTAAAACTAAATATTAAAAAAATTGATAAAGATACAGGATCAAATATTAGTAGTGGTGAAGCATCACTAAAAGATTCTATATTTACTCTATATAATGATAAGATGGAAAAAATAACTGATCTTACATTAGATGATAATATGGAAATAAACATCTCTAGTTCTAATAGTAATTTAGATTATGGTACATATTATCTAAAAGAAACTAAAACAGGTATAGGTTATCTACCTAACAATGAAACTTATAAAATAGAATTTACTCCTGAAAATACTAAAATTGAATTAGTAATAGAAAACGAAGTACTAAAAAAAGAAGTAACTATCAAAAAGTACTTTGGAGATGGTAAATTAATGGAAAGTGAATCTAATATAAGTTTTGAAATCTATGACTCTAATAATAATTTAGTAGATACTATCACTACTGATATAAATGGTACAGCAAAAATTACTCTACCTTATGGTCATTATAAAATAGTACAAGTTAATACTACAGAAGGATATACTAAAATAGAACCATTTGAAATATTTATTAATAATTTAGATAAAGAATATTCTTATACTATTAATGACTATAAGGAAAAGGAAGAAGAAGAAAAAGAAGAGACTATATCTATTGTTGTACCAAATACTAGTACCGAAAAAAACAACTACCCACTTATAAGTATTACTCTATTACCAGTATATTTCCTTGCTAAGAAAAAGTTTAATTAGTCTCTTAGTAATAAGCCTTTATATAGGTAGTTGTTATATAATATATAGTGAAGAAAATAAAGAAGATAAAAAAATAGAAGTTAGTAATATTTCATCTACTGTTAATACTAGTAATAAAACAAGTTATTTAAATAATAAAGAAAAAGAAAAAACAATTGCAACTCTATATATAAATAAAATAAATTTAACTAAAGATATTTATGATATTAATAGTACTCATAATAATGTAGAAGAAAATGTTACTATTCTAAATGATGATAAAAATTTAATAGTTCTAGCCGCTCATTCAGGACCTGGTTCTATCGCTTATTTTGATGATTTAGATAAACTAGTTTTAAACGATAAAATTGTTTTAACTAAAGATAATAAAAAAACTAATTACAAAGTAATAAAGATAGAAGAACAACCAAAAGATGGTACCATAGAAATAAATAAAACTAATAAAGAAAGATTAATACTAACTACTTGTAGTAAAAAAGATAAAGGTAAGCAGTTAGTAATAATAACAGAAAAAATAGATGCCTAAACATCTATTTTTCTATTACTAGTTCATTATCTTTAACATCAAAAGTAACAGTCTCTCCATACTTAATAGTACCTTTAATAAGACTATGAGCAAGTAAACTCTCAATTGTTTTACTAACTTCACGTTTTAAAGGTCTAGCCCCATAATTAACATCATATCCTGCATTAACTAAATAATCTTTTGCCTTATCAGTTAATTTAATATGAATATCATTATTAATTAAACGATTCTCTATATCAAAAACAATCTTATCAAGAATTTGATAAATTACATCCTTAGTAAGAGGTTTAAAGACAATTACTTCATCTATACGGTTAATAAACTCAGGTCTAAAGTGACTTCTTACTTCATCCATTACTTTACTAGTATCACCATCTAATATATATTCACTACCAAGGTTAGATGTCATAATGATAATGGTATTTTTAAAGTCAACACATCTACCATTAGAATCAGTTATTCTACCATCATCAAGTATTTGTAGTAAAAGGTTTAAAACCTCAGGATGAGCTTTCTCAATTTCATCAAATAAAACTATACTATAAGGATTACGTCTAACTGCCTCAGTAAGTTGTCCTCCTTCTTCATAACCAACATATCCTGGAGGAGAACCAATTAAACGACTAACACTAAACTTCTCCATATATTCACTCATATCAATACGAACCATATGCTTTTCATCATCAAAAAGTTCATAAGCAAGAGTTCTAGCTACTTCAGTTTTACCAACACCAGTAGGCCCTAAAAAAATGAATGAACCAATAGGTCTATTAGGATCTTTTATACCACTACGAGACTTAATTATCGCTTCACTTACTAAATGTAATGCTTCATCTTGTCCAATTACTCTACTTTTCATACTATTCTCAAGATTAAGAAGTTTCTCTTTCTCACTACTAACTAATTTACTTAAAGGAATATTAGTCATTTTAGAAATAACACTAGCAATATCTTCTTCAGTAACATTATCACTAAGTAATTTCATTTCATCACGACTCTTTAATTCCTCTAACTCTTTCTCCAATTTAGGAATAGTACCGTGTTGTAATTTAGCTGCACTCTCTAAATCATATCTATTTTCAGCTTGCTCAAGTTCAAAACGAGCTTTCTCAATCTCTTTCTTCTTAGCTTGTATCTTATCATTAAGACCTTTCTCTTCTTCCCAAGATGCTTTATACTCTTTTTCTTTAGATTTTAACTCACCAAGTTCTTTATCTATCTCATCTTTACGTTTCATAGATAACTGATCTTTCTCGTGTCTTATCGCTTGTCTTTCTATTTCAAGTCTCATAATCTTACGAGTTAAAGTATCAAGTGCATTTGGAACAGAATCCATTTGAACTCTAATAGTTGCACAAGCTTCATCTACTAAATCTATCGCTTTATCAGGTAAATATCTATCAGTAATATAACGATTAGAAAGTGTTGCAGCAGCTACTAAAGCTTTATCGTGAATAGTAACTCCGTGATGTATTTCAAATCTTTCTTTTAAACCACGAAGAATAGTAATAGTATCTTCTACACTAGGTTCTTTAACGATAATCTTTTGAAAACGACGTTCCAAAGCCCCATCTTTCTCTATATATTTACGATATTCATTTAAAGTAGTCGCTCCAATTACGTGAATCTCACCACGAGCAAGCATAGGTTTTAAGATATTAGATGTATCCATAGCACCTTCCATATTACCAGAACCAACTATTGTATGAATTTCATCAATAAACATAATAATAGAACCTTCAGATTTTTTAACTTCATTTAAAACATTTTTAAGACGTTCTTCAAACTCACCACGGTATTTAGCACCTGCAACTAAACTTGCCATATCTAACTCCCAAATAGTTTTATTTTTAAGACTACTAGGAACATCACCTCGCTCTATTCTAAGAGCAAGACCTTCAACAATAGCAGTCTTACCTACACCAGGCTCACCAATTAAAACAGGATTATTCTTAGTACGACGAGATAAAACACGAGTAATACTACGAATCTCTTCATCACGACCAATAACAGGATCAACCTTACCTGCTTTAACCGCTTCATTTATATTACGACCATATTTTTCTAATACATTTTCATTTTCTTCATTTGGATTTTGATACATAATAAAACATCTCCTTTCTTACACAAGCATATTATATAACAAATGTTGGCACTTGTCAAGTAAGAGTGCTAACATTTGTAAAAAATTAATCTAGGACCATAAAAACACAGACTATACACTCTCTAACTTAAAAAAATCATATCAAAAGATATAATTTTTTCAAGCTTATAACCGGACAGTTTTTGAAACGATATAAAAATGACATCAGATTATCCTGAGTCATTTACCTTTTAAAATTGAA
>CALVJE010000017.1 GCA_944331725.1 uncultured Bacilli bacterium
ACACCAAAAGTAGTGTTAAAAGTACGAACTTGTGATACAATAATTATAGCTTGAACGCTTAGTGCGTACAGCAAGAGTTAATAACAAAGGTCTCGAATAAAAAAGAGATATGAGTATAAGGACATCAAAAATGACATTTGAAGGGCAGCCCGAGAATGTCATTTTTTTCGCGCGAACTCGAGGTGCAAGCATTAGTGTAGTTTAATAACAAAATATAGGTAATACTATTCTTATTTAAAATGATATTGTTCTACATTTTGTTATTAAATTATATTGCTTGATGCACTCGTTAAATTAATTTTATTAGTTTTAAGTATAAATCAAGCAATATGGAAAACTTTAATTTCTACATTTATAAAATTATTTTATATGTTCTCATTAAAGTTTTCTCTATACTAATACTTTTTGATACTATTTTAAAAGAACCTATTTTATATATTAATATTGATTTTTAAAATAGTATCAATGGTATTCAAAACTTTTGATAGAATAGTTTTATTTATTAGAAAAGTTCGTTGTTTATCAAAAGTTGTAGAATACGCACCTCGAGTTCGCGCGAAAAAAATGACATTCTCGGGCTGCCCTTCAAATGTCATTTTTGATGTCCTTATACTCATATCTCTTTTTTATTCGAGACCTTTGTTATTAACTAATATTAAACTAATTGGCTTTAAGTTACTTGATGGTGTTTCTAAAGAAGAGTTACTTAGGGTTGCATCTAATTTAAGAGAAAAGAATAATGCTGACTATATTGTAGCGAATGATTTATCTAGAGTTGGAAATGGAAAACATTATGCTACTATAATTAATGAAGAAGGTATTTATAGAGAGTGTGAGACAAAAGATGAAATTGCTAAATCTCTTAGAAAGATATTATTTAAATGATAAAAGACTCATTATTGAGCCTTTTTGATTTAATTATTTATTATGGTCTTTAATTCTCCCATACGTGATGTTGGAATAAATCCTGGGGATGATGCTATTACATCAGGTATTCTATTTACTATAGTAGCACAAGTTAATTCAACAGTTCTTGGTTTTTCAATTACTAGAGTTGTATCAGGTTCTCCATATACTGTCCAAATATTCTTATCAAATTCATCTTTGTTATAAACTTTACCAATACATTCTGTTTCTAAAGTTATTCCTTCCTTTGTTTCTGTTGTAACGACAGCACTCATACCTGTAGCCATACCAGCTTTAACAGTCATTCCTAAAGTGCTTGATTCAATATCATAATCATTGAATTGAGGTACACATTTTTGACTTTGACTTATTACTGTTAGACCAAGTTTATCACAAAGCCAGCCATTAACATTCCACATATATGATGGAGCATAAGCGCCACTTTCAATTACTTTTCTTCTTTCTTCATCACTTATTTCATCGGCACTTGCTACTTGATCTTCAAACTCTTCTTTTGTAAGTCCTGCACCGTGAGCTTTAGCAAGAGCAATACCATAGTCTTCTACATTATAAGAAGAACTTCCTTTAATTTTGGTAATATTATGAGTAGCTCCTACTAAAGTAGTAATTAAATTACCCCAGAAAGCATCTTGATAACCACTACCTGTAATTGTACAATTATTTTCTTTAGCAAGTTTATCAATTTTCTCTGTTAAGTTTGGGTTAGAGTTCATTGGGAAGAACGCTTCTTCACAAGTTGTAATAGCGTTAACTCCACACTTAGCACAAAGCATTAATGCTTCTTCTACGTCTACTAGAAGACTCATAGTTGTAACTATTGCACAATCAGGTTTTAATTTAGTTAGAAGTTCTTCTGCTTTATCCACACTTTCAACAACAACTCCTACTTTCTCAGTACCTATTATTTCTCCAATATCTTTTCCTATTACATCAGGATTGATATCTACTGCACCGATTATACTACCGCCATTTTCAATTACATAACGCATAGTACAAACACTCATTTTTCCACATCCATATTGGAATATTCTTAATCCTTTCATTTCTACCATCCTTTCTTACCTTAATTATATCACGGGATTTTAAAAATATATGAAAGAAAACTTTGGCTTTCCATAATTTGACATAGAAAAAAGCGTTTACACAATTTTATATGTTAACGCTTTTCTATTTTTTATTTTCCACAACATTGTTTATATTTCTTACCTGATCCACAAGGACAAGGATCATTTCTACCTACTTTTTTTACTCTTTTTGGAGTTTTTTTAGTATCTTTAGTATCATTTGTTCTTGCTTCTTTTGCTACTTGCTTTCTTTCAACATTTTGTCTAATTTCTGCTTTAAGTAAGAATACTGTAATATCTCTATCAATTTTTTGAAGCATATCATCAAATAGTCCATATCCTTCTGTAGTATATGCTCTTAATGGATCATCTTGTCCATATTGACGAAGATATATTCCTTCTCTTAAGTGAGACATAACATTTATTTGTTCCATCCAGTAGTTATCTATTACTTGTAATGATAAAGCTTTTTCAAATTCATTACTAATTTCTACAGGAACTTCTTTAATCTTATTTTCATATTCTTCTTTTGCTTTTTCATAAAGATAGTCTATTAATTCATCAGCATTTTTAGAATCTAACTCTTCTTTAGTTATATCATTCTTTAATAAGTTTTCATTTGCAAATTCTGTAATACTCTGTAACTCTTCATCTGTAATAACACTATCTACATTTCTTGATTTAACTAAATCTGTAATATGATTATGAATTGAGTTTAATACTGTTTCGTGAATAGAATCACTATCTAAGATTTCATTACGTTTTCCATACATAATTTCTCTTTGAGTATTCATAACATCATCATATTGTAATAAGTGTTTTCTAGCATCATAGTTATTTCCTTCAACTCTTTTTTGAGCTGTACCGATTGCTTTTGTAAAGGTTTTACTTTGAATAGCTTGATCTCCAAAACCAAAACTTTTCATCATTTCTCTAATTCTTTCGCTACCAAATCTGATCATTAAGTCATCTTCCATAGAGACAAAGAACTGTGTATAACCTGGATCTCCTTGACGTCCAGAACGACCTCTTAACTGATTATCAATACGACGTGATTCGTGACGTTCAGTACCAATTACACAAAGTCCACCTAGTTCTCTTATTTCGTCTGATAATTTAATATCAGTACCACGTCCTGCCATATTGGTTGCAATAGTTACAGAACGATGTTCTCCAATTTTAGAAATAATTTCAGCTTCACGAGCGTGATTCTTAGCATTTAATATTTCGTGAGGAATATGTGCTTTCTTTAACAAATCACTTATAAGTTCACTTGTTTCAATTGCTATAGTACCAATTAAAACAGGTTGTCCTTTATCATAACGACTTTTAACTTCATTAATAATTGCCTTATATTTAGCACTACGTGTAGCGAAAACTAAGTCAGGTGCATCTGTTCTTATAACTGGTTTGTTAGTAGGTATTTCAATAACATACATATTATAAATATCTCTAAACTCTTCTTCTTCTGTTTTTGCAGTACCAGTCATACCTGATAGTTTTTTATACATTCTAAATAAGTTTTGGAATGTAATAGTTGCAAGAGTTTTAGTCTCTTTATTTATTTTAACTCCTTCTTTAGCTTCTATAGCTTGATGAAGTCCATCACTATAGGCTCTACCTTTCATTAAACGTCCAGTAAATTGATCTACTATTACTACTTCATCATCTTGAACAACATAGTCTACATCTTTTTTCATAGCATAGTTAGCACGTAAAGCTTGATTAATATAGTGTACTAGTGTTGCATTTTCTATTTCATATAGATTTTTTATTTTAAACATTTTCTCTGCTTTAGCACTACCTTCATCAGTAAGTGATACACTAATTGTACTTTTTCCTGTTTCATCACATATATAATCAGTATCTTCTTTAAGAGATTTAGCAAATTTGTCAGCTTCAATATATAGATTTTCACTATGACTAGCTCCTCCAGATATAATTAATGGAGTTCTTGCTTCATCAATTAGAATAGAGTCAACCTCATCGACAATAGCAAAGTTTAAAGGACGTTGTACTCTATTTTCTTTTCTAATTACCATATTATCTCTTAAGTAATCGAAACCTATTTCATTATTAGTTGAGTATAGAATATCACAGTTATAAGCTTCCTGTTTTTCTTTAGGAGACATATCTCTTGTATTAACACCTACAGTTAGTCCTAAAAATCTATGTATTCCACCCATCCATTCAGCATCACGAGTTGCAAGATATTCATTTACTGTAATAATATGAACACCTTTTCCTTCTAAGGCATTAAGATAAGCTGGCATAACACAAGTTAAAGTTTTACCTTCACCTGTTTTCATTTCTGCTATGTTACCATAATGAATAGCAAGTGCACCTAATACTTGAACATAGAAAGGCTTTTCTCCAATAACACGGTATGCAGCTTCTCTTGCTACAGCAAAAGATTCAATTAATATATCTTCTAATGTTTCTCCGTTTGCTAATCTTTCTTTAAATTCTTCTGTTTTATGTTTTAATTCATCATCACTTAACTTAGTCATTTCTTCATCAAGCGCTACAATTTTATCAGCTTGTGATGAAAACTTCTTTAACTCTTTATATTCGTGATCGAAAATTCTTGTAAATAATCCCATATAAACATCTCCTTCTTAAGTATTGTAACAAAAATAACAAATAAGATAAAGTTTTTAAGTGAAATTTGTTAATTTATTATCATATATAAAAACAACAAGATAACTTGTTGCCTTTAACGATATATTGTTCCAGAGATACCATTTGAATTTCCTGCACCATCTGTAGCGGTTATTGTATAGTTCCAAGAGTATCTACCCATGTTATGACATTTCCAGGCGGTTAAATTAGTCCCTGAGGCTCCACCAAAGTTTGTTCGTTGCGTTACTGTATTACCATTATATCCTATATAAGTATGAGTATATGTTGTTTCATATAGTCCTGATCCTGTTTCGTTAAATGTAAATTCATGGACGGTATTACACATAGCACCTCCTGGAGGATAAGCACAAGCTTGATTGCTAGAGTCACATGATAATCTTTGAGATATTGTTGGTGGAGTTCTATCTATTCTTACATTTTGATTATTAGGACATTCTGTTGTATTACCAGCATTATCTGTTACTGTTCCAGGTGATTGATTAGTAAAATTGCCTTCATTAGTATAATCTTTAGTTGCATTACTAACACAGCCACTTTCATCATCACTACATGTTCCTGTTAGTGTTATGTTATTTTTAGTCCATGAATCTCCAGTACCTCCACTACTACTACATTTAGGTGGTGTTTTATCTATATAAACATTTACTGGACAATTTCTTTTATTTCCTTTACCATCTTCTACTGTTATATAGCCAACCTTAGTACTTTGATCAAAAGTTTTTGTAACACTTTCACATCCATTTTCATCTGTACAAGTCATTGTTATTGTTCTTTGTCCTGTTGTCCATTCTGTACTTTCTCCTATCGCTTCTCCACATTCTGGAGGAGTAAAATCACTTTGATCTATAACTGTACACTCTTCAGCATTTTCTATTCCTTTATACTCATATGCTTTGTTACCATCTTTATCTTCACATGTCATATTATAATCATAATTTTCATTACCCTCACTATCTTTAGTATATCTTACTTTAGTATTAATACTACAGTTATAATTAGAATCTTCAAAAGGCTTTATTAATCCTGAACTAATTAAATCATCATAAGTTATATCTACACAACCTTCCCACTGTTCTACACCTAACTCTGTAATATCTTCTCCTTCTCTTGTAACATATACTTTAGCTGCTTCCACTAAACTATTTCCATAGTATTCAAATGGTCTTGTTTCATTATTTTCTTGTAGTGCTGTTATTGCTGGTAACACCATTAAAAGTATTATAGCCATTATAACTATTGTCGCTAACAACTCTATTAATGTAAAACCTCTTCTATTCATACGATCACCTATTCTAAAAAGATTATAGCATAAGAAAAGAGTTATTAAAAGTTAAGTTTTCAATAACTCCCTATCTTTTATTCTGCTTCTATTAATCCATAGCCACCATTTTTTCTTTTATAAATGACAGCTTCTTTATTAGTATCAATATTTTTAAATAAATAAAACTCGTGTCCTAATAATTCTAATTGAAGTATAGCTTCTTCTTCATCCATAGGTTTTACTTCAATTTTCTTTCTTTTAATTATTTCTGTTTCTGAAGGCTCTTCCTCTTCTTCAATATCAATAAAACTAAAATCTGTTTTTGTTTTATTTTCTTTAGCTTTAATTTTAGTCTTATTCTTTCTAATTTGACGTTCCATTACGTCTATTGCTTTATCAACTGCTGCATAAAAATCTTCTTGTGTTTCTTCTGATCTAATAATGAAATTTCGAAGTGGAATAGTAATTTCTACAGTTTGGAGATGACCTTTTACTTTAACTAAAACATTTGCTCTGACATCATCACTTTTTTCTAAATACTTTTCTAACTTTTTTAGCTTTTCATTAATATAGTCTTTCATTGCTTTAGTTACTTCAAGTTTGTCTCCTCTAATAATTATTTCCATAATATCACCTTCCTTAGTATTAATATATCACAAAAGGGCAAAAAAACCAACTACTTTACTACAGCTGGTTCTTTTATTGGTGTTACATCTATTGCTTGGTATCCTTTATTAGTTTCTAATAATGTAAATTCTACATATTGACCCTCTTTTAAGGTTTTATAACCATCGCAATTTATAGTGGAATAATGAACGAATATGTCTTCATCTTCTTTGTATTCTATAAAGCCATATCCTTTCTCATTGTTAAACCACTTTACTTTACCGATCACTAACTCACCTCCACATCTTTTCTTACTTCTTGCTTAACTATTACTTATGATGTGGTTCTATTATAACAATTAGTATTTAAATTTATACTTTTTTTCTGTTAACTGTTGCTTTTAAGCTTTTAAAGAGGTAAGAATTCATTTAAACTTCGATTATTTAACTATAGCTGGTTCTTTTATTGGTGTTACATCTACTGCTTGATACCCTTTACTCGTTTCTAATAGAGTAAATTCTACATATTGGCCTTCTTTTAAGGTTTTATATCCTTCACAATTTATAGTGGAATAATGAACGAATATGTCTTCATCTTCTCTGTATTCTATAAAGCCATATCCTTTCTCGTTGTTAAACCACTTCACCTTACCGATCACTAACTCACCTCCACATCTTTTTATTCTTACCTCTTGCTTACTTCTTTTTTCAAATGATGTGTTTTTATTATAGCAATTATGTTTTGTTCTATCGTGTAAATTCCGTTAAATGTTATTTTCGTTCCTTAAACAGCAATTTTTATTAAAAAATATGTCGAAAATTCTTTTAAAATCTCTATTTTTACTGTTTACGGCTTTTATATTTTTACCTTAAAGAATGGTTTATAATGTTTTTAGCATAGGAGGTAGTATGAAAGAAGTATTTTTAAATCATACTATTAATTTTATTGCTGCTAATCAAAATGATTTAACTGAAGAAGATAAAGAAAAGCTTGCTTATGGATTAGAGGGAATTTATCTTACTATAACAAAAATGATAGTTATATTCTTAATTGCCTTTTTATTAGGCTTTTTAAAAGAATTTATCATTTCCTTAGTACTTTTCAATATTATTAGGTTCCCAGGTTTTGGTTTCCACGCTAGTAAATCAATAGTATGTCTTATTTCTAGTACAATTTTAATATTAGGTATACCTTATTTATTTTCAAATATAGAGATACCTTTAAGTATTAAAATTATTCTATGTGTAGTTTCAATGATTACATTTATTATATTTGCACCTGCAGACACACACAAAAGACCATTAACAAATAAGAAAAAAAGAACCATTAGAAAAGTCTGTACTTGTCTTTTGGCTCTTATATATAGTGCAGCGGTTATTATTTTTAATAATTATGAAATAAGTAATTTATTCTTAGCAGCACTTACGATTGAAGCAATATTTGTTTCACCTATTCTATATTTGTTATTTGGTGAAAGTTACAATAATTATAAGAAGGTTTAAACATTTATGTTTAAATAAATTTTAAAAAAGAGGTGAAAATAATGAAAAAAAGAATGGCTAAAATTTTAGCAGCTGTTGCTATGTTAACTACTGCTTCTGCTAGTTTAGGATGTGTTTGGATTATCGCTGATGAACCTAAAGCACTAAAGAATATGGACTAAAAGAATTCGTAATTAATTTACGAATTCTTTATTTTACAATTATTTTTTGAACAAAATAATTATTTAAAAACTTTAGATTGATTTTTACCCATTTATTATTTTTTAGTATTTTACTTATAAAGTATAATCCTTTTCCTCTATTTTTTCCTTTAGTACTAAAACCTTTCTTATACATTTTTTTAATTGAAATAATTTTTTTAGATGGATTTGATATAACAAAATTTATATTATTATTCATTTTATATATTTCTATGGTCACATTTCTATTTTTTCCACTCATTTTTTCTGTTTCTTCTATGGCATTATCTATACAGATACCAAGAATTATTGATAATTGTTTTAACTTTGTTTCCTTTATTTTTTTTAAACTGTTTTTTACATTGTCACTAACTTCTATAACCATATTTATTCTTTTGTTGTTTGCAACTGCTATTTTGTAATATAGTAGTCCTTTTAAACCACCTTTTGGAACATTTTTTAAAATTTCTATAGATTGTTGATCAACTGCTATATTTACATTAAGAATATCATCTATTTTATTTATTATTTTTTTGTTTTTTGTCATATCACGTATAATAGATAAACTGTTTTTTAATTCGTGTCGATACATTTGCTCCTCATCTATCCAATTTTCAAAATTTTGAACATAACTAAATAGAATTTCAAACTCTTCTGATAACTTATCATACTCTCCTTTTTCTGATATGAAGAAATAATATAAAATTAGTATTACTACCATACTTATTAATGTAATTGTATAATATAAATTAAATTTAAAAATAGAGGCAAAGTTATAGCATAATAAAATTAATATAGAAACTGCTAAAATCGATGCAATAACTGTAGTTATTGTTTTATTTTTTATTAAATTTTGAAATTTTATATTTAATATTTTAATTTTTGAAAATAAATACGCTAAAACACTTATTAATACATTATTTATAACACTAATATACCATAATGTTCTTAGTTCTTGATAAGTAATAAAAAATGACCATATTGATGTAATAAATATATCTGCAATAAACATAAAGAGTAAAGAGTAACTACATACTAATATTGATGTATCAATACTTATTTTAAAATATCTTCTGTACAATAATATCATTAAAACATATGTTGATAATAAAATGATTGAATTATATTCTGTTTTGTATAAAATTGTTGTTGGCAATAATAATACTAATATAATTAGCATATTATACAACGAAAAATATTTTTCTTCTTTATTACATATGTTTCTAATGATAAAAAAAGAAGATGTTGATAGGCATAATGAACCTATTATTTTAGTTATTATCGGTAACATATTCTACTAACTCCTTTCTACCTGTTCTTGAAATTAGATTGGTACTCATTCCATTAACGAATAAAACTTCATTTTCTTTAATGTCGTATGTTTTAATTTTGTCTATATTTAAAATTAAACTTTTATGAACTTTTAAAAATCTTTTATCTAGTTGTTTATAGATAGCACTTAATGTGAATGGTGCTTTAAAAGTTCCATAAGTAGTATAAATAATACATCTTTTACTATCTTGTTCTTTTTCTATAAAGATTATGTTCTTAAGTTCTATTTTATATAGTATGTAGTTATATTCATAATTTAGACATTTTTCGCGACTATTGTAGTTCTTATATACTATTTTTAATATTTCTTTTATCTTTTTCTTACAGTTATCAAATTTACTAATAAAATCTAATAGATATAGTCTATTTGATAAAGCTTCATATCTATATTCTGAAAATGCAGTTACTATTACAATAATAGAATTCCAGTCATCTAATTCTTCTCTTATAAATCTTGCTGCATCTAAACCTGAACCATTTTTAGTTTTAATATCAAAAAAGTACACCTTAAAACCAAGGTCACTTCTTGCGACTTTTTCAAATTCTTCATCATAAGTTTCAAATTGATAAACTTTATAGTTTACATCATAATTCATCATAAATTTTTCTACTTCTTTACTTATTAGTCCCCTGAAATCTTTTTCATCATCACATATAATAAAATTTAACACTTCTTACCTCCTCCTTTTTTACAAACACACACACCTTTAAATTTTACCATATATTTCCATTTTACAGGGCTTTTGTCAAAAAAAAATAGTAGTTATTTAACTCTATTTTTTTGTTTAGGTTCTTTCTTTATAACCTCTCCTACTTTTTCTACTATTTTATCAGTTACTTCTTTATTTCTTTTAGAAATAACTGTTGTTCTTAAGACAAACCATACGACAATGATAAAAATAATTATATATAATATTTTTCCCATAAAAGGATCTTTTAATGAGTAAAAAATAGATGCAAAAGCGAATAAAAGATTAAAAGCATATATTATTAATACTGTTGTTCTTTGAGAAAAATTCATTCCTAGTAATTGATGATGAATATGTTCTTTATCAGGAGTGAATGGTGCTTGATGTTTAAGTAGTCTTCTTATGATTGCAAATAGGGTATCTAGTATTGGTATACCTAATATCATTAGAGGAACGAATAAACTAGTTAAAGCTGGTCCTTTGAACTCTAAAAGGGTAATTACTGCTATCATAAACCCTAAATACATTGCACAATCTCCACAGAATATTTTAGCAGGATAAAAGTTATGTAATAAAAATCCTAGAGTTGCTCCTAACATAATAAAAGTTAATATCATAACAAGTGTTCCACTACGTCCTTGGAAATAGCCAATAATACCTATGGTTAAAAAGAAGATACTACTTATACCGCCACTTAAACCATCTAGACCATCTATTAAATTAATTATATTAATACAGGCAACTATAAAAATGATTGTTAGTGGATAAGAGAGAATTCCAAAGTTTAAAGTATATCCAAAGGCAGTAATATTATTTAAAAGGAAACCTCCATAAAAGACTAGAATAGAAGCGGCAATTACTTGCCCTATTAGTTTTGTTCTAGCTCTTATAGATTTAATATCATCTGCTATTCCTGTTAGAATTATAATAAAACTTCCTATTAAAATAGAATTCATTTGAACACTTTCTGTTCCAAATAGCATATATCCTATTAGAAATGCTAAAAATATACCAACTCCACCTAATTTTGGAGTAGTCTTAGTATGAATATGTCTATGTCCTTCATCGCTTCTTGGAACATCTATTGCTCCTATATGTTTTGCTATTCTTTTCATAAATGGCATTATTAATGCAGAACAAACAAATGTAGTTATTACTATCTTTAGAGTCTCTATTATTTCTTGATTCATAGTTTTTCCTCTTTTCTAAGTTAATTATAGCAAGTTGAAAATAGTTTTACAACTATCATAAAGATTAGATTTTTATCTTTACAGACATTTTTACTTTTGAATATTAAAGAAAAAGTCACTAAAACAGTGGCTTAGTTATCTTCTAATAGTTTAATATTATCTAAAAGAACTCCTGTTCCTTCAACAACACAAGTTAGAGGACTATCTGCTATTAAAACAGGTACTTTTAATTCTTTTTTTAATAGGTCACTTAATCCTTTAAGCATTGAACCTCCACCTGTTAAAACAATACCTTTATCTACAATATCTGCTGATAATTCTGGAGGAGTTTGTTCTAAAACATTTGTAGCAGCTTTTACTATTTTATAAATTGATTCGTGTAGTGCTTCTTCTGTTTCAACTTCATTAATCTCTATAGTATTAGGTAACCCTGTTATTAAGTCTCTTCCTCTTACTTCTAATTTGTTTTTCTTATCTGGTTCAAAAATATTTGCAAATCCTATTTTTATGTCTTCTGCTGTTTTTTCACCAATTAATAGCTTATATTTTTCTTTAATATATTTAACAATATCTTGATCAAAGACATTACCTGCTATACGAACTGATGAACTACTAACAATATCATTTAGAGAAAGAATAGCAATATCTGTTGTTCCTCCTCCAATATCTATTACCATATTAGCACTAGGTTTAGATATGTCCATTCCTGCTCCTATAGCTGCTACTTTAGGTTCTTCTTCTAAGAAAACTTTTCTAGCACCAGTACGTTCTGCTGCTTCTTTAATAGCATTTTTTTCAACTGGTGTTACATTTGTAGGACAACAAATAAGTATTCTAGGTCTTGATAGAAAGTTCCTAGCGTGAATTTTTCTAATAAAGTAATCTAACATTATTTCTGTTATTTCAAAATCTGCTATTACTCCATCTTTCATTGGTTTAATAGCTTTTACTTTTCCTGGTGTTCTTCCTAGCATTTCACTAGCTTCTTTTCCTACAGCGACTACTTTTTTATTGTCTGTATCAATTGCTACTACACTAGGTTCATTTAAAACTATTCCATCACCTTTAATATAAATTAAAACATTTGCTGTTCCTAAATCAATACCTATATCTTTTGATAACATATTATCACGTCCTTTTACTGTTAATATTTTAGCAGAAATATATTTTATTGTAAATTGTTTTTCTTAGAAAAAAAACGGTTTTACTCCGTTTCTTTATTAGTTTCTGTTTCAGTAGTTGTATTTTCTTCTTTTGTAGTACTTTCTTTAGTATCAGAACTAATTACTTGATCAAAATATTTACTAGGATCTACTATTTCACCAGCTTTATATAGTTCAAAGTGTAAATGATTGCCCATATCTTGGTCAATAGAATTGGTTCCACTTTTTGCAATTACTTGACCTTGTTTTACAGTATCATTTTTCTTAACAGATACTTCACTTAAACTTTGATAACTACTGATTAAGTCATTATCGTGTTTTATCTCTACAATTGTACCTAATAATTCATCTTCTCTTACATCAGTTACAGTTCCATCTAAGACTGCTACTACTTCAAATGGATCTGTTAGTCCAAAGTCCATACCAGAGTTTTGAATATAAGTATTCTCGTGATATAGAATTGACTTCTCTTGAGAAGCATTATCTGCTTGATAATCATAGAAATATTTAAGTATTTGTACTTGTTCATTTGTATAAGGCTTAATCATCTTTACTTCTTCTTTAATTACTTCTATATCATCATCTTCAATGATTGATGAATTTACATATTCAATGTCTTCATTAGTATTATCTGCTTCCTTCATATTTTGACTCACAAAGAAAGCTCCCATTCCTGTTAGTGAGAAAGCAATTAAATAAGCACCTATAATAGCTCCTTTTTTCAATCTTAATTTTTTCATCATTATCACCTCATTAAGAGTTTTAACGAAAATGAAAAAATTATACTTTAAATTTTTTGTTTTAATAAATTATTGCAGATTCATATAGATCATAAAGACAATTTGTTACTAAATAGATTATTGATAATGCTAAAAGAAAATAAAATACTCTTGCTTGGATATTTTTATTTTTTTTAAAAATAGCATTTATATTTATAGAGTCTAGACTCCAAATAGTTATAATTGTTACTATTAGATATAATAAGTATTTAATGCTCATTTTTTACCTCATATTCTTTTATTTTATTTATTCTCCTTAGATGTCTATCTATATTAGAAAAAGGTGTTGTAATGAAACTTATAATCAAATTATAAGCATCTATTTCATCCATTTTTTCATTTAAACAGATGATATTAGCATCATTATCTGTTCTTGTTTCTATTACATCTTCAATATTTGTAACTCTTGCTGCTCTTATACCTTTAACTTTATTACAAGCGATAGATATTCCTATACCACTTCCACAGATTGCAATACCAAAATCTATTTCTTTATTAGTTAGTGCTTCTCCTAATTTAAAAGCATAATCAGGATAATCTACACTTTCTGTATTTTTACAACCATAGTCTATCACTTCATAATCTTGATTTAATTTTTTTATTAATTTTTCTTTTAAATTATATCCACGATGATCACTTGTTATTCCTAATTTCATCTTATCATCCTTTCTTTTTATAGTATAACACAAAATAGAACAAATAAAACAAACAAGTTTGTTTTTACCTTGTCGTTACCTCCAAGGATTCCTACTTCATAGATAGAGTA
>CALVJE010000018.1 GCA_944331725.1 uncultured Bacilli bacterium
GGATTATCAGTATCAGAAGTAAATAAACTATTAACCCAATTTGAAAGTATGAAAAAAATGATGAAACAAATGAAAAACGGAAACTTTAAGATGCCTTTTTAGGCAATTAATTTATACACTTTCTACCTACTAGAATATCTTAATACTAGAGGAGGAAAGTGTATGTTATTTAATAATCAAGATATTGATATGACATCAACTATCGATGGCAATAACAATGTTGTTGACCAAGATATGAACATTGATATCAATATGAATAGTAATACTATGGGAATGGGACAAAATATGGGAATGATGACTACTAACGCTCCAATAATGGAGCCTGTACAAGAACGTCAAATAAATAGAACCTTCGTTCATCAAGTACCACACGTATGTCCAATTCATACAAGAATAGTTAATCATCACATTTTCAAACATACTTATTGCCCTAGATATACTTGTTGTGAAGAAAATGTTTGTTGCAATATTGATCAAGGTTCTTGTTGTAACTTCCGTTAAAAGCCAAGATAACCATCTTGGTTTTTACATATCTAAAAGTGTCTAATTGTGTCATAATACTTGTAAAATATTCTTTATAATTATAAGATAATAATAAGGAGTGTGATACAAGTGAATTATCCATCTATTGATAAATTACTAAACATTGTTAGTTCCAAATATGAATTAGTTCATATCGCTGCAAGACGTAGTAAAGAAATGACTAAAGATGAACACTATCAACTAGCTCTTAACCAATATAAATGTAGTAAAAATATAGGTAGAGCTTTAGAAGAAATATTAGAGGGTAAATTAAAGGTGGTTGAAAAAAATAAGTAACACATATCATTAAGATATGTGTTTTACCTTGTTTAAATAATCATTTTAATATGTTACAATAACTAACAAGAAGGTGATTATATATGTTAAAAGACCTATGTTTTGAAATAATTGAAACTTGTCCTAACAACTGTCTTTTTTGTTCATCTTGTTCTTCTATTAATAAAGAAAAGTTAATAGAATATAAAAAGTTTAAAGAAGTAATAGATTATTTTATAAGTATAGGAGGAATAGAAGAAATATCTTTATCTGGAGGAGAACCCTTATTACACCCTGAATTATTAAGAATGATTAGATATTGTAAATCAAATAATATTAAAACAGTATTATTTACTAGTGGTATAAAGAAACGCTTTAAAATGTCTGAATCTGATAAGGAACAGTTAGAATTTAATTTAAGAAAATCATATAAATCATATCTTAGTGAAGGTATACCTAAAGATGAATATGAAAAGTTAATAAGTAAACAAATGTCAATATATTTGAGTTATGATGAAAAAAAGTATGACCATCTTTCTACTTATGATTGTAAACTGTTAAAAGAAAATGGTTTAGATAAAATTGTTTTTGATTTTGAGGCTTGGGATAAAAATATCTATGATAAGATTATGGGAACTAAAGATTTATTTGACTTAGTTACTCTTTCTATGATAAAAGCGAAAAGTTCTGGACTAAATACAGATGCCCATTTTATTCCTACTAAAATTAATTATAAAGAGTTAGAAGATATCATTGAAATGTTAAATGTAGCAGAATTTGATGAGTTAAGTATTTTAAACTTTGTTCCCCAAGGAAGAGGAAAAATTAATGAAGATTTACTCTCTTTATCAGAAGATGAATTTAAGGAATTTATTGAAATATTTAATAGATGTAAAGATAAATTTAAAGGTAATTTAAGAGTGGGAATCCACTTACAAGGAGAAGATACTCATAAATGTGCAGCGGGATTAAGTAAATTAGTTATAAAGTATGACGGAACAGTTTTACCGTGTGCAGCTTTTAAAGAATATGATTTAAAAACACTTAATAGTATTGGTATAAAGACACCTAATATTTATGATGGTTTAGAAGAAATAAATATATATAATGGCACTAGAAAAAGACCTTTATGTAAACAGTTATATCACTTTAATAAAGTAATTAAATGAGGAGGTACTAATGAAAATAGAAAAGTTTAAGAAAAGACCTAATGGTTTATACACCATTTATTTAGATAATTTTAATACTTATGACTTTTATGAAGAAATAATATTAAAATATGAACTACTATTAACAAAGACAATAGAAGAAGATGAACTTAATAAGATAATTGAAGATAATAAAAACTATGAAAGTTATTATGATGCTTTAAAAACTTTAAAAAGAGTTATTAAAACTAAAGAAGAGATAAGAAAGCTTTTAACTGATAAAAAGTATAGTAAGGAAAGTATAAACTTTGCTATCACCACTTTAGAAAAACAAGGTTATATTAATGATAAGAACTATTCTAAGAGTTATATTCATAATAGTATTATTACAACTAATAAAGGACCTAAAAAAATAGAAGAAGAACTAATAAAAAAAGGAGTAGTATTTGATGATTATAATGAAGCTTTAGAAGAGTATAATACATCTTTAGAAAAAGAAAAAATAGAGAAGTTAATCTCTAAAAAAATAAAATCTAATCATAATAAAAGTGCTAAAGTCTTAAAACAAAAATTACAAATAGATTTAATTAATAATGGATTTTCTAAAGATATTATAAAAGAAGAATTAAACTCTACTACTATAGAAGAAAATAATGATATTGCAAAAAAAGAATATGAAAAATATTATAAAAAATTAAGTAAAAAATATTCTGGTAAAGAACTAGAATATAAACTTAAACAAAAAATGTATAGTCTAGGTCTTAATATAGAAAAAGAATAAGGATAGCAAAAACTATCCTTTTATAGTATGTGTATATTTTTTCTCATCATCTTGACTAATAGAATCAGTACTATCTTTAATCTCTTTTATATATTGATTACTTAAAGCTTCAAACTCTCTACCAACCTCAAGTAAATCTTGACCTTCAATTCCATAAGCTCTAAGTAAAATAATAAATAAAGGTGCAGGCCAAGACTCTGTTTCATCCTCTTTAACTATAACTCTCTCAAATTCATAAGGAGTATTTATAGTTCTAAGAGTATATCTAACACCAAGATTAATTTCTCTTATTTGAAAGATATCAAATAAATCTTTTACATTAGCTTTACCTTCTTCTACTAAATGATTATGTAAAAGACTAGTAGCTTTAATAATATGGTCATTATCTTCTATTCCATATTGATCATTAATAAATCTTAATTTACCTTTAGATCTACTAATCATTCTATAAAACTTAGACCAATCATAAAGTAATTGTAAAGACTCATTACCCTTAATTTCATCTTCTATTATTCTATTACGTAAACATCTTTTATACTCATCATCTTTTTCTTTCTCTGTATTTTTTAGTTTCTTTTCTACACCTACTTTAATACTATCTCTCCATATAAAGAAATCTTCAATATTTTCAATAGTAACAGGAAAATTACTAAAGTCATTTTCAACGTTATTACATATTTCTATTAATCTATTCTTATCATATTCAGTTATTCCATTTCTCATAATTTCATCCCTTTCATTTCTTGTGCTGCATATTATAACACAAAAGTTTAATTTTGTCAAAAAAGAGAAGTAACCTAAAAAGTGTACTTCTCTTTAACTATTAAATTTTATTTTTACTAACTAGCAGTACTATTACTACTAACACTATCTAATAATTGTTGCATTAACTCATCATAATCTTTCTTTAAGCTATCATCTTTAAATTCAATACCAGCATCTTCTCTAATAGCAATTAAAGCATCATATCTTAGAGTTGCATCTTCATTTAACTTATCATCAGTTAGAGTCTGTATAATATCATCTTTAACTTTTTTTAGTTTAGGTTTCTTCTTTTGATCAACCTTAAGTATTATATGATATCCAAAACTAGATTTAACAGGTTCTTCAGTATATTTACCTTCTTCAAGGTCAATTGACGCATTTAAGAAAGCTTCATCCATATTATCATCTCTATTAAAGTAATCAATTAAACCACCATCACTAGCACTACCAGTATCATCAGAATTTTCTTTAGCAAGCTTTTCAAAATCAGCACCATCATCTAATTTTTTAATTAAATCTTCTGCTTCTTTCTTAGCTTTCTCTTCAGCTTCAGTTTGTTCTTCAGTAGACATATCATCAGTAGTTTCAGGCTTTATTAATATATGTCTAACTTTAATATCACCAATTACTTCATCATCATAATACTTTTGTATTTCATCATCAGTAATACTATCTTTAACATAATCTTCAATCGCTAAATTTCTCTTATATTCAAGTGATAATAATTCTCTTAATTCATCTTCATTTTCAACACCTAAATATTGAGTAATAGCAGCATTAAATGCTTCTTCATCATTATTGTATTGAGACTTCATTTGTTCAATTTGAGCATTAATAGTTTCTTCCTCTTCATCATCAGTCTTATACTTTTCATCAAATAATTGACGATCAATCATATCAACAAGTAAAGCAATACCATACTTATCCCTTAATTCCTCATATAGAGCATCAGCTGTAATCTTTCCTTCATCAGTTTTAACGACAGTATTATTATCTTTAAGTTCAGCATTATTGCCACAACCAGTTACAAATAAACATACCGCTAAAGCTGAAGCTGTAACTTTAATTATTTTTTTCATTCAATTTCCTCCTTGTACTCATTAAATATAATAGCATTAACTCTTCTAACTTGCAAATAAATAAAGTAAATTTATCACACTTTTTTAATAATTACCATAAAATAATGTGAACACTAGAAAAAAAGGAGGATTAAGTTATGGGTAATTGTAATTCAAGCAGCGCTATTGTATTAGTATTATTTATCTTACTAGTTATAATTATAGGTGCCTATATCTAAGATATAATAAGGAGGTGTAAAAATGTCTTGTTCAAATAATCAAACAGTAACTACAAGCTGCTGTACATCAAGACCAAGAAATAGTTTTGTAATCATAATTGTATTATACATCTTACTAGCTATCATCTTAGGTTCTTGTATGACTTATTAATTAAGAAGCTCTAGAAATTAGAGTTTCTTTTTGTATAATAAAAAGAAATTAGTAAATAATAAAAACAGGTGAAGTCTAATGACAACAAAAAAGAATCTATATTACTATTTAAATAATTTTCTTTTATTTTCATTTTTTGGTTTTATTTTTGAAAATATAATGCATTTTATAACTGCAGGAAGTTTTACTAACAATCCATTCTATGGACCTTGGATGCCTATATATGGATTTGGTGTAATTATTATGATTTTTTTAACAAGACTAATATTTAATAATCTAAAGATAAAAAGATGGCTAAAAATAATTTTATTATTTTTAACAGTTACTATCATTTTAACTATATTAGAATTAGCAGGAGGATACTTAACAGAGTTTGTTTTTCATAAAAGCTTTTGGGATTATACTGATTTAAAATTTAACTTTGGTAAATATATTGCTTTAGAAGTAAGTCTTGGTTGGGGTGTCGCTTGTCTTATATTTCTTTATATAGTAAAACCTCTAACAGACAAGTTTATTGATAAAATTCCTAAATTCATTTCCATAATTCTTCTAATTTTAATAATAATTGACTTTATATTTAGTTTCTTTCTAAAATAGACTGTAATCGCAAAACTTTGAAAGATAACTATAAATATTTAAATAATCTTATATGAAATTATGCTATACTATATTTGAAAGTAGTGATAATTAATGGCTAATAAGGATTATATAAAAACAGTAGTTTTAAATGATAGTTTAAGGGAATCTTTTTTTCATTTTACAGGAGAAGAAAATCTAATAAATATACAAGAAATAGGATTGCAACCTAGAATTGGAATGAATTCAAATGGACTAGAAAAAACTTCAAAAATATTTTTTAGCAAAGGTTTTGATGGTCTTCTACAAAATCTAGATGTATGGATTAAATTTAAATTTCATAGAGCTTTCAATGAAGTAGATGGCTATTGTTTTTATAAAGGTAAAACTATAGAAGAAAGAAAAAGATTAGTAGAAGAGTGGGGAAAAGAATTTTTATCCAAAGACTATTTAAAAGATG
This sequence comes from uncultured Bacilli bacterium, assembly GCA_944331725.1. The sequence goes on from CALVJE010000018.1 coordinate 5,977, forward strand.
ATGAAAAGAAAGAGAAAGTTTTTGAAAAAATCTATAAAGGAATAAAGACACAAAAGTATTTATTATTAGATTTAGAAGAAGAAATAGACTTTAAGTATAATGATATTGATGAAATAAAAGAATATAATTTAGAAGAAAAAAATAAAGGAAATTCCACTAGATATCTTTATGCTAAAGAAATGTATGGTAATTATAGTAATATTGATAGTAATATCGTAGATAAATGGAATATGCATACATTACCAAATTGTGGAGTAGCAAAGGAAAAAATATCTAAAGTAATTACTAAAGATGGAAAAGATGATGCCTTATCAATTCTTCAGTACATATATATTAATTATAGGAATAAAGAAGATAAATATGATATTCTTGATGACTTTCTGGAATATTCATTTAAAAGAGATAAAGAAAAAAATATCAATATGGATAGTACTATAAATGAAATCACATCCTCTAGCATAAGTAATTGTGAAAAAATTGTTGCTCTAAATTCTTTAAAAACAGAATTAATTCTTTCTAATAATAATGAAGAAAAAAATAACATAGAAAATGAAGAAAAAACTAGTAATATTCATAAAGGAGTATCTAGTTATTTATCATTAGTATTAATAATTATCGCTTGTTATATTATTGTTATAATAGGTTATATAATATATAAAATAAACTGAGTAAAGAATAACTCTCTACTCAGTTTTTAACTTATCATAAACTTCATCTAATTTACTAATACTATTTTCATCATAAGTACATTTAAAACTATCACTATTATATCTTGGTATTAAATGAATATGATAATGTTTAACATCTTGTCCATAATAATTATTTTGACAAATAGTTAAACCATCAATATTAAGTTTATCTTTTAATATAGGATAAATATGAGTCTTAATAGTATCTATTATATAAATAATCAACTCATTAGGTGTATCAAATAAATTTTCATAATGCTCTTTAGGTATAACTAAAGTATGACCATCACTATTAGGATTAACATCTAAAAAAGCATAAACTTTATCATCTTCATAGACTTTATAAGATGGAATATCTCCTTTAATTATTTTACAGAATAAACAATCATTCATTTATCTTTTCCTCCTTCAACTAACTTTATTATACCATTATTATCAAAAGTAACGCTATAACTATTTGCAATTAATCCATTATCTAAAGAAATACTATTAAAACTATCTATTAGATTATTAAGATAAACTTCATCTAAATTATCAACTTTAACATAATAACTAATAGAGTAGTAACCTGTATTATAAATATTATCTTCTAAGATATCTTTCCTCTCTATATTACTATATTTATCTAAATCTTTAAAATCAACTTTTATATCTTGATAAATAGTATTATTAAAAACTTCTCTATATTTATTTAAAACTTTCTTTTCTTTTTTCTTAATAACATTTTTTCCCTTAACAAAATTATCTTCATAGTTATCTGTAATCTTATTATTAGTAGATTTTATAGTAAAATTTAACTCTTTATATTCTTTATCATAATAAGTAATACTATAACTATTATCATCTTCATTATATTTTAACTTATCTTTTGATACATCCAAGTCACTATAATTTTCTTTAAAATAATTAGTAATATCTTCTTCTACAGTTTTAATTTTTAAACTAGGGATTCTTTCTCTAACAATAATAATACCAAAGAAAATAATAATAACTGCAAAAAGTAATGCTTGTCCTATCATTAATTTATTCATTTTTCTATTATACATCAATATCACTATCTTTCTATCTTCTATCTATTATTTTATCAAAACCTTTAAATATAAGCAATTATATGTTACAATAAGCTTGTCTTTTTCTCATATACTAGAAAGGGTGATAATATGTTTGTAATAGATAAATTAAGTGTCAAAACTAAAGACATTAATAAAGAAATACTAAAAGATTTCTCTTTAAAAGTTGATAAAGGAGAAATACACGCTATAATGGGACCCAATGGGGTAGGCAAAAGTACTTTATCAAAAGTAATAATGGCTCATCCTGATTATGTTATAGAAAATGGCACCATTACTTATAATGCTGAAGTTTTAAATAATTTAACTACAGATGCCATTGCAAGAAAAGGAATTTACTTACTTATGCAAGATCCCTCTATTATTGATGGTGTAAGTAATAGTGAAGCTTTAAGAACTGCTTTAAAAGAAAGAGAAAGTGATACTAATTTATATAGTTTTATAACTAGTATGAAAAAAGAATTAGATTCCTTAAATTTACCACAAGATACAATGCACAGATCAATAAATAAAGGAATGTCTGGTGGAGAACGAAAGAAAAATGAAGTCTTAGGCTTAAAAATATTAAAACCAAGTTTTATTATTCTAGATGAATTAGATAGTGGTTTAGATGTAGATAGTCTTAAAATAGTTGCAAATAATATTAATCTTTATCTAAAAGAAAATAAAGATACTAGCGTTTTAATAATTACTCATTATAGTAGAGTATTAGATTTAATAAAACCAGATTATGTTCACTATATGAATAATGGAAAAATTATCAAGACAGGGGATATCTCTTTAGCTAAAGAAATAGAAAAATCTGGTTACAATGGGATAAATGAAATAAAGAAGAGTGAAGAAGATGAATAATATATTATTAGATAGTACTATTATTTATGACAAAGAAGGAACATATAAATTAACTTTAAATAATAATAGTACCATTAATATAAATAATTCTAATATAAAACTATATTTAGTAACAAAAAATGATATCAACTTAACAATTAATATTAAAGGTAAAGTAGAAATATATAACTTTACAAAGAATAATATAACAGTAGATTTAAATCTTTTAGAAAAAGCTAATGTAGAATTCTATCAAATGACAATTACAAATAATAATACAACAAATATATTAAATGCTTATCATAAACATAAAGACACTATTAGTAATTTAATTTGTAATGGTATTAGTTATGATAAAGGTAATTTAAAGTTTATTGTTAATGGCTATGTAAAAAAAGGTATGATTAATTCTATTTGTAATCAAACTAGTAGAATCGTTAATTTAGATGATGCTAAAAGTTTAATAGAACCAAATCTATTTATTGAAGAGTTTGATTCTATCGCTAATCATTCTGCCTATACAGGACCATTTGATAAGAAAATATTATTTTATTTAAAAACTAAAGGAATTAGTGAAAATAATGCTTACCAACTATTATTAAAAGGACTATTTAAACTAAATGAATTACCTAAAGATTATGAAGAATTAATAGATAAGATGTTATTAGAAATACTAAGGAGGTAATATAATGAAATTGATTTTAGCATCACAAGGATTTACAACTGACGAAATTGCTAAAAGTGTAGAAAAATTAGTAGAAAAACCTCTAAAGGAAATAAATATTGCTATAATAAATGAAGCCTATGTAGGGCTTGATGGTACTAAAGATAAAAGATGGTTAATAAAAGAATTATCATATATTGAAAAATATATAGGTGGTATTATAGATTTTGTTAATTTTAGAGCATATTCTAAAGAAGAAATAGAAAAACGTTTAAATATGGCAGATTTAATTTATATTGTTGGTGGGAAACAACATTTATTAGAAAAACTTTTTAGAGAAACTGATACTATAGATGTAATTAAAAATATAAGTAAAACAAAAGTAATAATGGGTACATCAGCAGGATCTATTGTCCTTGGTAAGAAAATTACAAGTACTAAATTTTGGGATGAGCGATATCCAAAAGATAAAGAACTTGCAAAAAGCCACGAAGAACTTAATTTAGTAGATTTCAATATAATTCCTCATTATATGAGGGAGGATCGTAAAAATTGGACTAAAGATTTTTTTGAAAGAGTTTTACAAGACAATGAATTTAAAGTGTATGCAATAAAAGATAGTCAAGCAGTTATATATAATGATGGAAAAATAGAATTTATTGGGGGTATGCCAGAAGTATTTGGTAAAAAAAATTAAGGAGGTGAAATTATGCATCGTGAAGATTTCCCAATTTTAAAAAATGATTTAATATATTTTGATAATGGAGCGACTACTCTAAAACCTAAATGTGTTATTGAAGCGATGAATGATTATTATTATAACTATGGTGCAAATATTCATAGGGGAGACTATAAAATATCACATAAAGCAAGTGAAGAATATGAATTGGTTAGAGATAAAGTAAAAGAGTTTATAAATGCTAGAAATGCTAAAGAAATAGTCTTTACAAGTGGAGCGACAGATGCTCTTAATAAAATAGTTTTTGGTTTTATGAAAGACTATTTAAATGAAGCTGATGAAGTATTAATTACAAAAAGTGAACACGCTTCTAATGTCTTACCTTGGTTTGAATTAAAGAAATTGAATAATATAAAAATAAATTATATACCTTTAAATGAGAATCATGAACTAACTCTAGAAAACCTAGAAAAATCTATAACTAAAAATACAAAAGTAATTTCAATCGCTTCAGTTACTAATGTAGTAGGTGATGTAAGAGATATTGCAAGTATTAGTAAAATCGCTCATCAACACAATATTATTTTAGTAGTAGATGGTTCTCAAAGTGTTCCTCATATGAAAACAGACGTTATTAAAGATGATATAGACTTTCTTATTTTTGCAGGACATAAAATGTTAGGACCAACAGGAGTAGGAGTTTTATATGCTAAAGAAAAATATCTTGAAAAAACTTATCCAATAGAATTTGGTGGAGGAATGAATCAATACTTTGAAGAAACAGGAGAAGTAGAATATAAAAGTATTCCTACAAGGTTTGAAGCTGGAACTCCTCCTATCGCTGAAGTAATAGGACTAGGTGCTGCCATAGATTATTTACAAAGTATTGGAATGGATAATATTAATAAATATGAACAAGAATTAAAGAAATATCTTGTTTCTAAATTAGAAAAAAATAAAAAAGTAATTTTATATAATAAAAGTCAAAACAGTGGTATTCTAGCCTTTAACCTAGAAGGAATATTTAGTCAAGATACAGCTATTTACTTAGATCATTATAATATCTGTGTAAGAGCAGGAAACCATTGTGCTAAAATCCTAAAAAATGAAATTAATATAAAAAATACTTGTCGTATTAGTCTATATTTTTATAATACTAAAGAAGAAATTGATAAATTAGTAGAAGTATTAGAAAATAGTGATGATCTATTTAAAGTAATACTATAGGAGGAAGTTATGGATAGTGAACTAAAAAGAGAAGTAATACTAGATAATTATAATAATCCTTATCATAAAGGATTAAAAAATGAAAAAGATTATAAAAAAGCGAATACCAATAATGAATCTTGTATAGATGATATTGATATTGAATTAAAAATAGAAAATGGAATTATTAAAGATGCTAACTTTGATGGAGAAGCTTGTGCAATCTCTACATCTGCTACTTCTATTTTCTTAAGAAAAATAATAGGTAAAAGTGTAAGTGAAGTTAAAGAGTTAATAGAAAATTATGAAAACTTAATTAATGAAAAAGAGTATGATGAAGAATTACTAGGAGAATTAATGGCATATGACACTATTTATATGCAGCCTAATAGAAAACATTGTGCTCTTCTTCCTGTTGATACAATAAAAAAGATATTAAAGGAGGAGTAATATTTGGAGATAATTGGACTTAATAAAGATAATATAATAAAGATATCAAATCATAAAAAAGAAGATACTTGGGTAAAAGATTATCGAATTAAATCATATGAATATTTTGAAAATATGTCTAAAGAACTTCCTTTCGGTCCTAAATTTAATCTTAACTTTGATGATATTATCTATTATAAATCTACTATTGATGAATTAACTGATGACTGGTCTAAAGTATTAAAGCCAATTAAAAGTGAATTAGATAATTTAGGAGTTTTAGAAAGTGAACAGTATATGGATGGTATGGGTGTTCAATATGAAAGTGAAGTAATTTACCATAATATGCTTAAAGAATTAACAGATAAGAATGTAATATTCACATCAATTGATATTGCTTTAAAAAAATATCCTGATCTTGTAAAAAAATACTTTGGTAAAATTGTTAAAAATACTGATAATTTATATGCAGCCTTAAATAGTTCTGTTTTCTCAGGTGGTAGTTTTATTTATATACCCCCTCACACTAAATTAAATAGACCCTTACAAAGTTACTTTAGAATTAATAGCAAAGGAATGGGACAATTTGAAAGAACTTTAATTATTGTTGATGATGATAGTGAGCTTCATTATATAGAAGGATGTACTGCCCCTACTTATGCTACCTCATCTCTACACGCTGCTGTAGTAGAAATATACGTTGGAAAAAACAGTAAATGTCGTTATAGTACTATCCAAAACTGGGCTCCTAATGTCTATAATTTAGTTACCAAAAGAGCTTTAGTTGAAGAAAATGGTATAATGGAATGGATTGATGGAAATATTGGTAGTGCTCTTACTATGAAATATCCTTGTTGTATCTTAAAAGGAGATAACTCTAGTGGTACTTGTATAACTATAAGTGTCGCTACAAATAAACAAATCCAGGATACAGGCTCTAGAATGATCCATCTAGGTAAGAATACGAGCAGTAAAATAATCTCTAAAAGCATCGCTAGAAGTGGAGGAAATGCTACTTATAGAGGAGATGTAAAGATTAAAGAAGATGCTACTAATTCATATTCAATGATAAAATGCGACACATTAATACTAGATAAAGATAGTATTAGTGATACTATACCTACAAATATAGTTTCTAATAAAGATAGTACAATAGAACACGAAGCGACTGTTTCTAAAATAAGTGATGCTAATCTTTTCTATTTACAAACTAAAGGAATACCTAAAGAAAAATGTGAAGAATTAATAATTTTAGGCTTCCTTGAAGAGTTTAGAAAAGAACTACCTATGGAGTATGCAGTTGAATTAAATCAGCTTTTGAAAAAAAACTTGTAATTTTGAAAATTCAAGAAAATTTAGTCTTGAATTTTTTAAATTGCCCTAGAGAAAATTAAAAATTGAACTAAAAAACTCTTTGAATTTTAAATTTTCCTCTTTTGCATAGATTTTAAAACTATGCTAGTGTATGCATCGAAAGGAGGAATTAAATGTTAAATAGCTTAATTTTAGTAGGACGTCTAACTAAAGACATCGAAATAAAAGAAACTGAAACTGGCAAGAAAGTAGGAACACTTTCTCTAGCAGTACCACGTTCTTTTAAAAATATGGATGGCATTTATGAAACTGATTTTATAAACTGCACTCTATGGGAAGAAAAAGCTAAACTTACTAAAGAGTATTGCAAAGTTGGTGACATTGTAGGAATTAGAGGCCGTCTTCAAAGCAATATTATTAAGTCAGATTCTGGCACTAGATACTTTTTAGAAGTAGTAGCAGATAAAGTCACTTTTCTGTCAAATAAGAAGAAAGAAAGTGTCAAAAATACTGATAATTAGTCGATTTTTCTCTTATTTTTCAATATTTTTAAAATTAGTGTTGACTTTTGCTAAAGAAAAGATTTATAGTCTAAGTATAATTAATTAAGGAGAGACAAATATGCTTTTAAGTAAACGTTTAAAAGAGTTGCGTATAGAAAATGGATTAACGCAACGAGAGTTGGGCGAGCGTGTAAATGTTACAAAAGTAAGTATTTGTTGTTACGAAAATGGCACGAGAGTCCCAACTTTGGATACCCTAACAAAACTAGGAGAAGCCTTAGATGTAGATGTGGATTATCTACTAGGATATGATAGTCCTGTAAAAGAAAAAGGTAAAAATAAAAAAATTACCTCTATGGCTAAAGAAGAGATAGAATTTATTATAGGATTAAGAAATATAGAAGATGTTTATAATCTAATAATAGAAAATCCAAAAAGGGCTCTTGAGCTTATAAGTAAGAGACTAGATTAACTAGGCTCTTTTAAATTTCTTAAAAAAGTATGAAAATTGTAAATTGAGGAAATTTTAGAATTCAATTTTTAAAATTCTCTAGAGGAATTTAATAAATTGAAACTCTTTTTTTAATGAATTTTAAAAATTGCTTGTTT
>CALVJE010000019.1 GCA_944331725.1 uncultured Bacilli bacterium
AAAATATAAAAAAGCATTGTTGCAAGATATGTTTATATAACTTTTCTAGTATCTTCTTTATTTAAAAAAGGACTTATTAATTATTTGTTTTCACAAAATACTACCATGAAAAAAACAGTTAAGGATTTAGGTACCATAATTACAGGTACAACGCCTTCAAAAAGAAATGATTCTTTTTGGAATAATGGTAATATCCCATGGATAACTCCCAGCGACATTACATACGAAAGGGATATTTCATATAGTATGGTTAGGTTAACAAAAGAAGGCTTGTCAAATGGAAGGTATTTGCCTAAAGATTCTATTTTAGTAACATGTATTGCCAGTATAGGAAAAAATGCAGTTCTAAAAGTGGACGGTTCATGTAACCAACAAATAAATGCAATAATACCTAATGAAAAATTTAATCATAACTATATATATTATTTAATGGAATATATGTCTAATTACATGAAATCAATTGCAGGTACATCGGCAACATCTATAATTAATAAAAATGATTTTGAAAAGTTAAATGTAAACGTTCATTCTATAACTGAACAAATAAAAATTGATAAAATATTATCTTCTATTGAGACAAAAGAAAAACTAGAAAACGAATATTTACACAATATAACTAAATTAAAAACTTATCTTCTTCAAAACATGTTTATTTGACTTGCAATTCCCTTCAATCAGAGCTAACATACACTACAAGGAATCGATTTTTATCTTATATTTTTAAAAGATGACCCTCATCGCCCCTAATTTATAAAGTCGAAATGCCAAAATACATTTATATAGCTACATTATTTCTTTGCAATATCTATCAAGTTATGGCAATGCGAATAACGAAATTAGTTATAATATACTGTATACTTTAATTTGTAAATTAATAAAGAAATATTCATCGATTTATAATAAAATATTTTTTATAAAATTAAATGTAACTACAGTAATAAATTAAGAAAAAAATAAAAAAATTACTTTGCAGAGTAATTTTTTTGACATTATCAGTAAATAATAATATAATATAGATAGGAAAGGAGATTTTATCTATGATAATTAGGGAAAGATATTTAAAACAAATAAGACCATTTTATAATCAAGACTTAATTAAAGTTTTAATTGGAATTAGACGTTCTGGGAAATCAGTTATTTTAACACAAATTATTGAAGAGTTAAAAAAGAATGAAACAGATGATGAACATATAATTTATATGAATTTTGAAGACTTTGATTATGAAAAGTATACTGATCCTAAAAAATTAAACAATTATGTAAAGGAAAAGATAAAAGATGATAAGAAATATTATATTTTCTTCGATGAAATTCAAAATGTTAATTCTTGGGAAAAAGTAGTAAACTCTTTTAGAGCAACTAAAAATGCCTCAATATTTATAACTGGTTCTAATAGTGATTTATTATCAAGTGATTTAGCTACACATATTGCAGGAAGATATGTAAGCTTTAAAATAACTCCATTTACATTTAGTGAAGTATGTGAGTTATTAAATATAACTGATAAAAATGATTTAGATGAGACATTTAATGATTATATTAAATGGGGAGGAATGCCCCAAAGGTTTATGCAAAGTGATGATTCTTCTAAAAAGACATACTTAAGTGATATATATGATTCAATTGTTATCAAAGATATAGTTAAAAGATTTAATATTAAAGATATTGATTTATTAAATAGAATAGTTACTTATATACTTACAACACCATCTCAGACATTTTCCCCAGAAAGTTTAAAGAAATATTTTGAAAGTGAATCTAGAGGAGTATCTTTAGAAACCTTATATAATTATTTAGATTATATTGTTAGAGCAAATCTTATTGCTAAAGCTGAAAGATATGATATACGTGGTAAAAGAATTCTTACAGGAAAATATAAATATTATCTAACAGATTTAGGATTTACTAACATATTAAGTGATGGAAAAAAAGAACAACTGGGTGCTTATCTAGAAAATATTGTTTATAATGAACTCATTGCTAGAGGTTATAATGTAAATATTGGTAATTTAGAAAATGGAGAAATTGATTTTATAGCAACTAGATTTGAAGAAAAAATATATATTCAAGTTGCATATATCTTATCAGATGAATCTGTTATTAAAAGAGAATTTGATGCTTATAAAAAAATTGAAGATAATTATCCTAAATATGTTATTTCAATGGATAAGTTTGACTTTTCACAAAATGGTATTATCCATAAAAATATAATAGATTGGTTATTGGATGAATAAAGGAGAAAGTTATGGAAGAAGATTTTTTAGAAATAAAAGTAAGTGTTGGATACCCAGAGATAGCTCTTTATGAGTATCCATCAAAAATAGATTTTAGTAATTCATCAGAGTTATTATCTTATTGCCCAGTTACAATAGAATTAGTTGAAACAAATGAAAGTGAGTCTAAACAGAAAACTATAGCAATATTTTTATGATATAGAATATATGTATAATTATGGTCAAAGTATATTTGATGCTTTCGATATGGTTAGTGGGGATACTTGTGAGTTATATAATGTTTTATTTGATAGAAATGGTTATATTAAAGATGAATATGAAAGTTTCTGTGATAATGTTTTTTACATAGATAGGTTATATGTTGAAAAGGATTACAGAAATAAGGGATATGCAAAACTTATGCTTAACCAAATAGGAGAGATAATTAAATATGTGGCCAAACTAAATGTTGGTATTATCACTGTATGTGCTCAGCCATTTGAAAGAAATGGTGATAAAGATGAGATGATTGATGATGATAAATTGAAAAGAAAATTAATAGAATTATATAAAAATACAGGTTTTCAGGAGACTGATAATACTTATGACTACTTAGTAAAAGTATTTGAAGGATAATAAAAAATTCTAAGGAAGATGTGATTAATAATGAAGATAGACTTTAAAAAGGATTTTAATGATTATGGAATATTATCAAGAGGATTTGAGTATTATACTGAAAAAAGAGTAAAATATGTATTCTTTAAAGGTAACATTACAACTGCAAAAGTTTTAGGAAATGATGCTTACGATGTTTCTGTTGAAATAGATAATGGATTATTTATAGATGGAGATTGCACTTCCCTTATGCAAGTAATGGTTCTTACTGTAAACATATGGCAGCATTATTATATTATTTAGAAAATGAGAATGTAGTCGGAAATAATAATTATATTACTATAGAAGAACGAATTAGAAATTGCCTTAAGACTATTAATAAGATAGGATTAGACGATTTCTTAGTAGAATTATTGGCTGAAGATAGAAGTGTTTATGATAAGTTTAGATTAAGGTTTAATAAATCATTTCCTATATTAACGCTTAACGAATATAAAAAGAAAATATATGATGCTATTGCAAAAAGTGCAGGCCGTGATGGCTTTATAGATTATCTTGAATCATGGGATTATACTAAAAATATGTATAAGATAACTAGTGAAGTAAATACTTTAGTTGATAATGGAGAATATGACCTAGCATTTGAAGTTGCTAAAACTATCTTAGAAACCATTCCTGAAATTGATATTGATGATTCTAATGGATCTACAGGTGAAGTAGTAGATTCATGTATAGAAATAATTGAAAGAATATTAGAATCTATATTATATGATGAAAATATCTTAGCTAAGAAAATTTTAGATTATATTTTAAATGAGATAATGACAGATTATCTTTCTAATTATGGTATTAATTTGTATCCGTTATTAGATTTATACGTTGAAAGAAATATATATCTTGATGAAATAAAACAAGCTCTATTAGAGGCTTTAGAATCTGGTCAGAATAAAGAATATTTTTGGAAAGATAAATATTATGTAGATATCTTGATAGATGTTTATAATAAAGAAGATGCTAAAGAAAAAATAATTAATCTATTAAAAAAATATTCTGCTAATAAAGATATCTGTTTAAAACTAGTAGATGAATACTTAAAGGCAGATAATGTTAATGATGCTATTACTTTATTAAAGACTAGATTAAAAGAAACTAATGATAGAGATTATACCTATAAACTATCTGATATATATCAAAAAGAAAATATGATGGAAGAATATAAAGATATTTTATATCAGTTACTATTTGAGTATGATAAATATGATATAGATATTTATAAGAAGATAAAACATTTATATTCAAACAAAGATTGGTTAATAGAAAGAGAAAATATTATAAATAGAATTGCTAAAGAAGAAAGGTTTCATTATTATGACTATAAACTATTAAAGATTTACATAGAAGAGAAAATGTATGATGACATCTATAATATGGTAAAAGATAAAGATATGGATACGATTATGAGATATGAAGATTATCTTTTACCTAAATATAATAAAGAACTAATAAGTATTTATGTAAAATGTTGTAAGTTTTTCGCTAGTAAAGCCTATAATAGAAATATGTATAGTAAATTAGCAAGAGATATGCTTCATATAAAGAAAATGAAAAATAGTGAGAATGAATATACTAAATTGCTTGAAGAGATTAGAGAAAAATATCGTAATAGGCCTGCTATGCAAGATGAATTATTACAAGTATTATAGCAATAATAATTACTTTGAGAAGTCTATACTAATAGATTTCTTTTTTTGTTACATTTGGAAAATACAAAAAAATAACTATACATTAACTAGAAAATATGATAGAATAATAGCCATAAAGGAGAAGCATATGGATAATTTTGAAGTACTGCAGAAAGCTATTATCTAGATTAAATATTTATCTTTGCAATTTTTTTATCTTAAATCATTTTGGTTATGATGGAACAAGTTATCTAAATACTAAATTTAGTGTTAACATTAGTGATAATAGATTATATAAATTAGAGCTTATAAAGTCAAAAGAGTTATAGAAAGTGAGGAGACTACTACTAGAAAATAAAAAGTGTGGTTATTAAGAAAATAACTTGCTATGTATAGAAGAATTTATTAGAATAAAATTAGGAGAAGAAAAACTTAAAAGTTAATTAAACTGGATATAGAAGAAGATAATAGTAATAATTATTATTAAAATGATAAAATATTTGTTGAAGTAAAGGAGAAAAATATGAATAATGAAAAAGAACTAGAAAATACTGTAATTGATAAAATTACAGAGGTAATGGATACTTATAACGTAGAGTATTTGCTTTTAAGAAGTAATGTAACTGGAGATTTAAAAGATTACTTAAAAGCTTTAGATGATGAACAATTAGATATAGTAGCAAGATGTTATTATACTGAAGAGGAAATTAAAGAAAAAGATTTTCCTAAGCTAAGAGAATTATTAGATAATAAAATAAAAGAAAAGTTTATGGAAATTATACTACCTATGCCATATTCTCAATATAAAAATATTGAAGCTTTAGCAAGAGATAAAAAAATAGAGAGAATAGCTAATATATTTATATATGCTGGTATAGTTTATGGATGTGTAAATGAAGCTGATGAAGTTATTTATGCACTACCAAATGATATTAAAAAATTATATTTAAAAAATATAACTAAAGAAGATAAAGTAGCTGCTCTAAAAGGAGAACTATATAGTAAATTATTTTCTATGTTATTTAGTATGGGACTCGTAGGAGAAGATTTTGTACTTAGGGACTATGGTGATTTTGATAATTTAGTCACAAAAGAAGAATTGTTAGATGAATGGAAAGAAATGATAGACATAAAAGTGATAAATAATCGAAGATATTTTTGGCTAAATTCTTTTCCATATAATGATGAGTATGCAAATAATATAGAAAATAGAAAGTATATTAAGAGAAATGATAGAGATTATGGTACTTATATGTTTAGTATTATGAAATTTATTGATAGTCTTTCTAAAATTATAAAAAAAACATATAAAGAGACATTATCTATTACTATATCTAAAATATTGTCTCGTCAAAGAGGTTTTATAGAAATTGCCAATGACATTGAAGATTCTTTTAAACTAAATAAGTCTAATAAAATTGAAATGAAAGATTTAATAGGTGATATTTATAGTGAGATAAGATTTTGGGATAATGGTGGTAATACTGTTGATGAAGAAAAAATGGATATATTATTACTTAAATCTAAACCTAAAAAAAATACATTAATAGAATGCTTAAAGAATTTAACAAAAGATGGATTAGATGAATTATGCTATACTTATTCTCTAGATAATAGTATTAGTCTTGATGAAATAATAGTAGAAAGTTTTAATGAAGAAGCATCTTATTATTTCTATAACTATAGTGAATTAGAAGAATTAATTAGTCTTGATAATAGAATATATAATGGTAATGATAATATTACAAGTTTTATTATAAATGGTTATGCTTATATTTATAAAGAAAATGATGATATTAAAGTATTAATTCCTAAAGAAATAAAAGAAATTTTAAGAAATCTTGATATAGATTCATTAGATATTGATGATGATAATGTTATTTATATGCCTAATGAAGAAGACTATGTTAGTGCTTATATGACATATAACGGTATTATATATAAAACTGAATTACAAAGATTGCTAAAAAAAAATCATGGTTTTGATGTTCCTATAGAAGAGTTAGATGAAATTATTAATGATTTAGAGATGGTTATAGGTGATGATTATTATTCTCTTTTTGAATCTGATAATTTATTAGAAGAACTTGTTTTGCCTAATAAATCTAGGTTTAAAAAATATAAGATTGTTGATATAAACGATTTTACTGGCTTAGATGCACTAGAATCTTTGGATATTGATATTAGAAAATATTTAAATAGTATAAATATAAAAAATAGCAAAATTAATGAGATAGAGGCAAATATTTCAATATTAATTAATACTAATATTTATAGTGAAGAAGGGTTAAAGTCATTACTTGAAGATATGAATATTAATTTAACTAAAAATAATTTTAAGGAATTAACATCAATAATTAATAAATATAAGAATGATGTACCAATATGGGCTTTTAATGGTTATACTAAAAAAGAAATTAATTCTATGCCTAAAGAGAAAAAAGTAGGTAGAAATGATTCTTGTCCTTGCGGAAGTGGAAAAAAATATAAAAAATGTTGCGGTAGAAATAAGTGATTTTAACTTACAAAAACTATTATACGAGGAGTGTGAACTATGGTAAAACTTTCAGTAATAAAAGATGCTTTAGAAGATGTTGATATAAATAGTACTTGTTATTTTAATAAAGAAACTAATGAGATATTATGGCAGTGGGGGTTTAATGAAGAGTATTCTACATATAAAGAAGATGATGAATTTAATGACAATATAATTTGTATGTTTGATTACTTTTCTAAAAATGATTATGATATAATGCAAGATTTTATTGATACTATTGAAGATAATAATTTAAGAGAAAAGTTATATGATGCTACAAGAGGTAGGGGAGCATTTAGTAGATTTAGGTATATTGTTGAATCTAGTGATTTACTTGAAGAATGGTATAAATATAAAGATGAAAAATATAAAGTCATTGCTAAAGAATGGTGCATTGATAATAATATAGAATATGAAGAGGATTGTTAATAGGCGAAAATATGAAATATAATAAAGAAAGATAAAACAGATTTACTTTCTTCTTTAAAAGCATTAAATTATGATGGAAAAAGTATTAACTTTTAGAGTAGAAATAGAAGGGTTAGAAGATAAAATATGGAGAAAAATAGAGATACCAGATAAAAGAACAGTTGCAGATTTAGCATATACAATACTAGCTTCTTTTGATTCACTAGCATATCATTTATATAATATACTTGATGAGTGCTATTCCAATGGTATATTTAATAAAGAGATAAGAGATGAGGTATTTCCTTTGGATGAATTTAACTATTATTATTTTAAATCTATTAATTATTATGAAGATCCATATACTAGTATAGATCCAAAGAGAGAAAAAGATGCTTGTTTAGTTTATAAGAAAACTGTTTAGCATCTTTTTAAATTTCATAAAATTTTATATAATATATTTGAAGGTGATAAGATGAGATATGTAATGATAGAAGTGGCCTTTAATAGTGAAGAAGAAGTTAAATTAATAAAGGAAAGACTTTTAAAGGAAAAGTTAGTTGCAAGCTTACAAGTAATAACTAGTGATAGTAGTTGGAATTATAAAGGAGAAAGGGAAGGAGATAAAGAATACTTAGTTTTTATGAAGACTAAAGAGTCTTTAGTTAATGAAGTTTATAATGTAATTAAAGAAATTCATAGTTATGAGGTGTTTGAGTACGCTGTATTTCCTTTAACTAGTCCAAGTAAAGATTATTTAGATTGGATAGATAAAGAAACTAAGCAATTTACTCTTGACCTGGAGTTAAGTCTAAGTAGTAAAATTATCTTGTAAGAAAGAAGGTATTTTATGAAAAAGGCAATTGTTTATTATTCATATTCTGGTAATACTAAAAGTATTGTTGATATGATAAAAGAAAAAGTAGATGCAGATATTTTTGAAATTAAACCTAAAACACCTTATTCTAATGATTATGATGAAGTAGTGGATTTAGGACAAGATGAGGTTAATAGTAATACTTTAAGAGAAATAGAAGATATAAATATTAATCTAGATAATTATGATACTATTATCTTGGCAACTCTAAGCAGTGGTTAAACTTATGCCCCTGTTGTCCATACATTCTTAGAAAAGTATGATTTAAAAGATAAAACTATTATACCAATAGTTACTAATGGAGGATGGTTAGGTCATACTATTGATGATGTTAAGAAGTACTGTTCTAATGTTACTAATGAATTAGTATTAAAGTTTGATGGAAATAAGCTAGTAACTGATAGTAGTGCTATTGATAAATTTATAGAGGAGGCTAATAAGTAATGGAAATAGATTATATTGTTAATAATTTTATAGAAAATGATATTAAAACTAATATAGATGAAAGAAGTAAGTATCTTACTTTATTACCAGCTTTAATATCTACTAACAGTAAAGAGATTTTTAAAGATAAGTTAATGGAAGCGGTAATTTATGTAGATAAAGAGTCTTTGAAAGAAGCGGTATATCAGACTGTTCCATATCTAGGGTTTGGTAAAGTTTATCCATTCCTTGTAATAACAGAGGAAGTTTTAGGTAAAACAGAGGATGCTTCTACTACTAATAATGATAATAGATACTCTAAAGGATTAGAAACACAGTATAATCTTTTTGGTAAAGAAAATATAGATAAATCAAGAAATAATGAAAACGATGATTTTAAATTTATTTGGGATTATTTAGCAAGTTATTGTTTTGGAGACTTTTATACTAGAAAATATTTAAGTAATAAAGAAAGAGAGCTAATTACTTTTGCAACTTTAGCATCTTTCGGGGATGTAGTACCTCAACTTTCATCTCATATATATGCTAATTTGGCATTAGGAAATAGTAAAGAGTTGTTAGTTGAAGTAGTAAAGAATTTAGTACCATATCTAGGTTTTCCTAGAAGTTTAAATACAATTAATTTAATTAAAAATATAACTGAGAAAGGAGAAGATAAATAATGAGTGATATTAAAAGAGGAGGAGACTTTGGTTTAGGAGAAGAAAATACATCTTTTGCAAAATATTTTATTGGTAAAAGTTATTTAAATCCTTTAACTGATCCTAATAAAATAAGTCTATTTATTGCAAATGTTACTTTTGAACCCGGTTGTCGTAATAACTGGCACATTCATCATTCTAAAAGTGGTGGAGGACAAATTCTTATTTGTGTAGATGGTGAAGGATGGTACCAAGAAGAAGGTAAAGAAGCGGTTAGTTTAAAACCTGGTATGGTTATCACTATACCTGCAAATGTTAAACATTGGCACGGATCTAAGAAAGATTCTTGGTTTAGTCATTTAGCAATAGAAGTACCAGGTGAAGAAACATCAAATGAGTGGTGTGAAGAAGTTACAGATGAAGAATATGAAAAGTTAGGAGAATAAACAATGGAACAAGTGAGAATTTTATGTTATGGTGATTCTAACACCTGGGGTTATATTTCAGGAAGTAATCATCTAAGGTATGGAAATGATAAAAGATGGACTAAAGTTTTAGCCGATTTTTTAGGAGATAATTTTGAAGTAATAGAAGAAGGATTAAATAGTAGAACCTTAATATCCAATGATTTAAGACCTGGTAAGGAAGGAAAAAATGGTTATGAATATTTAATACCTTGTTTAGATACACATGATCCAATAGATTTGGTTATACTAATGCTAGGCACTAATGAGTTAAAAAATACGTATAATAAGTTAGCTTTAGAAATAGGTCAAATATTAGAAGAATATTTTATTAAAACTATTTTAAATAGAAAGTCTCAATTTAAGGAAAGTTATCCTAAATTATTGATAGTGACACCACCAGTTATAAATGAATATACAGAGTATTGTAAAAAAGATGATAAATACTTAGGAGCAACTGAAAAATCAAAACAATTAAATTTAATATATGAAAATCTTGCGAAAAAATATAACTGTTATTTCTTAAGTAATGATGGCTTAGAAGCTGGAGTAGATGGAGTACATTTAACAGAAGAAAGTCATAAAAAATTAGCAGAGTTATTGTATAATAAAATAAAAGATATTTATACTAATTAAAGGAGGAATAGATTATGGAAAAATCAAAAGTATATTTTATTAAGGAGATAACTCCTGCAAACATTATTAAGGCATATAATGCTATTGGAAAGAAATTAGAAGGAAATGTTGCCGTTAAAATGCATTCTGGAGAGAAAGGTAATAAGAATTATTTAAGACCAGAATTTGTTAAAGATGTAATTAATTATGTTAATGGTACAGTAGTAGAGTGTAATACTGCTTATGAAGGAGCTAGAAATTCTACAGAAAAACATCTTGAATTAATTAAAGAACACGAATGGGAGAAATATTTTCCTTTTGATTTATTAGATAGAGAAGGACCTGATATGGAACTTGATATTCCTAATGGAAAAATCTTAAAGAAAAACTATGTAGGAAAAGATTTAGTAAAATATGATTCACTACTTGTTTTATCTCATTTTAAAGGACACGCTATGGGAGGATATGGTGGAGCGTTAAAACAATTATCTATTGGTTGTGCTTCAAGTGCTGGTAAAACACTAATTCATACAGCAGGAAAGGAAACTGATCAAACAAAACTATGGGATAACTTACCAGAACAAGATAAGTTTTTAGAAGCAATGGCAGATGCTGCAAGTTCTATAGTAGATTATTTTAAAGGTAATGCAGTTTACATTAATGTTATGAAAAATATTTCTGTTGATTGTGATTGTGATGGTAATGCTTCTGCTCCTTGTATGCAAGATATTGGAATACTTGCATCCTTTGACCCTGTAGCAATTGACCAAGCATGTTTAGACTTAGTTTATAATTCAAATGACTCTGGTAGAGATAAATTAATAGAGCGAATTGAATCACGTCATGGTGTTCATACTATAGAAGCAGCTTACGACTTAGGTGTAGGGAACCGTGAATATGAACTTATAGAACTTGACAACTAACATCTCCTAAGAGATGTTTTTAAATGCACTTATACAAATTTTATGTTACTATATTATTATAGTAGGTGGTCTTATGAATAGTAATAATTATTATAGTGTAGCAGTATCTAATTGTTTATCTGAATTTGAAAGTTTGTTTACTAAGAATAAATTTATTTCTAAAAAAGTATTTGATAAAATTTTAGATAAATATCAAGATGTATTTGAAATGTTTAATAGTAATAGAGCTCTTTTATCTTTAGATAAACAAAATAAAATGTTACAAATTATAAATAACGGCTATACTATGATTAAAAACTATAATACTTATTTTATTAATAATGCCTTAATTACATACAAAGAATATTTTGATGATATGTTTAAAGAAATAGATTCTAATATTCTTTTAGATACTTATCAAAGAAAGGCAATTGTTAGTGATGAAGATTATTCTTTAGTTATTGCAGGAGCAGGAAGTGGTAAAACAACAGTGATCGCCGCTAAAGTTAAATACTTAGTAGATAAGCTTGGAGTAGATCCTCGTAAGATAATAGTTTTAGCATATACTAATAAAGCAAAAGATGAACTTTCTTTTAGAATAAATAATGACTTTAATCTTAATATAGAAGTATTAACATTTCATAAACTTGGAATGAACATTTTAAGAGAACTAACAGATAAACCTTTACAAATAATAGATGATAATAAAATGATAGTAATACTTAATAGTTACATTAAAGAAGTAGTATTTGAAAATAAAAGTCTTTTAAAAGAGTTTATTGATGCTTTTAAATCAAAAGTTAGTTTTCAAGATGAAGCTTTTTCTTATTCTACATTTAAAGAATATTATAAGTTTTATATGCAAGAAAAATATCTTAAAGAAAAAGATAATCTTTTAGAAGTGGTTAAAAATAAAATAGATAGACATCTTAGATATAATAGAACTATTAATGGGGAATATGTTAAATCATTAGGAGAGGTACGCATCGCTAACTTTCTATATCGTAATAACATCTCTTATCATTATGAAGAAGTCTATCCATATAATCTTTTTAACAAAGCTAGTTATTCTCCTGATTTTACAATAGATGTTAATGGTAAAAAAATATATATAGAGTTTTATGGACTTACTAAATATAATGAAGATGGAAACTATACTTTAGATGATATTAATTATTATAACAGACTAGTTGAAAAAAAACGTGAACTTCATCATAAGTACAATACTGATTTAATAGAGCTATACAGTGAATACGATGATGGTACTGACTATATAAATAAATTAAAAGAAGAACTAGAAAAGAGAAATATATCATTAATAGAGAAAAGTTTAGATGAGATATATTTTAGAATTTTAGAAACATCTACTGATACAATATTTTTTAAAGCTACTAAGATAATTAGACTATTTATTAATAAATTTAAAGCTAGTAATCTAACTTTAAAGGACTTTGATAAATTGATAACTAGTGCTGATGATGAAATAGTAGTAAAACAATTAAAATTTATTAGAAAAGTTTATTGTTATTATAATGATTATATTCATAGTAGATACCAAATTGATTTTCAAGATATGATTAATTATGCTTATAAAAAATTAGCTTTACTTAAAACTAAAAGAATCGAGTATGATTATATATTTGTAGATGAATATCAAGATATCTCATATCAAAGATATAATTTTATTAAAGAACTTTCTACTTTATTTAAGGCAAAGATAGTAGCAGTAGGGGATGATTATCAGTCAATTTATTCATTTTCTTTAGCAGATATGTCTTTATTTACAAACTTCTATGATCTTATGGGTTATGCTGATATTTTAAAGATTATTAATACTTACAGAAATAGTCAAGAACTTGTGGATGTGGCATACAATTTTATCTCTAAAAATGATTATCAAATAGATAAGAGATTAATTACTAATAAGCATTTAAAAAATCCTGTTATTATAAATTATTATGATAATAATTTAGATAGTGCTAAGATTGAAGTGATTTTAAAAGAAATAATTTTAGATATTTATAAAGAAAATTCTTATGATAAGATTCTCTTACTAGGTAGATATAACAAGGATATAGATT
Source organism: uncultured Bacilli bacterium (assembly GCA_944331725.1). The sequence goes on from CALVJE010000019.1 coordinate 13,479, forward strand.
ACTTCTACGATGTATCATTATTTAAAAAAGGTGACGGGGATCATATTATCTTAAAAGATAATAAAAATATAGATATAACATATTTAACTATTCATAAATCTAAAGGTTTAGGTTTTGATCAAGTAATAATTCTTAATACTATTAATGCTAAAAGAGGCTTTCCTAGTATGATAAAGGATGAACCTGTGATTTCTTTATTATCAAAAGACAAAGAAGAACCAATTTTATATCCAGAAGAGAGAAGACTATTTTATGTAGCATTAACTAGAACTAAGAATAAAGTGTATATATTATGTCCATATGCTTATAATGAAAGATCTAGTTTTATAAAAGAAATAAGTGAGTATGGTAATGTAGTAGAAAAATATTCA
>CALVJE010000020.1 GCA_944331725.1 uncultured Bacilli bacterium
AATTTTAAATCCATAACTTACTCCTTACCTTTCTATAGGTATTATAACAAGTATAAAGACTTTTTTCAAATTATTTACATCAATTCAGATGTCGACATCTGATTACAAAGAAATATTTTCTCTATAAATTTTGAATTTTTGCGAAAAAAATTTAGATGATAGCAAATGATATTTATAGAGGAGTTGATAAATTATGAATAACAAATTAGCTTTGTTCGAAGAGAAAAAAATAAGAAGGGCTTGGGAGGAAGGTAAGTGGTACTTTAACGTTGTTGATGTTGTCTTGGCCCTAACCAATTCTAAAGATCCAAGGGATTATTGGTATAGGCTTAAATAAAGAGTAAGTGAAGAAGAAAAAATTCAGTTGTCGACAATTTGTCGACAACTTAAATTGGAATCTACTGATGGTAAAAAATATAAAACAGATTGTGCTGATACAGAAGGTATTTTAAGGATAATTCAGTCAATACCATCCCCTAAAGCAGAGTCTTTTAAAAGATGGCTTGCAAAAGTTGGTAGTGAAAGAATTGAAGAGATTCAAAATCCTGAACTTGCGATGGATAGAATGAAAGAACTTTATGAAAAGAAAGGCTATTCTAAATCTTGGATAAATATGAGGGAAAGAGGAATTGCTACTAGACATAACTTAACTGATGAGTGGAAAGAACAAGGTATTAGTAAAGGTATAGAATATACAATCTTAACAAACGAAATATATAAGAGTGGTTTTGGTGTTACTGCTAAAGAATATAAAGATATTAAAAGATTACATGAAAGCGAGAATCTAAGAGATTCTATAACTAATATTGAACTCGCCTTAACTAATTTAGGAGAAGCAACAGCAGTTGAGTTTCATAAGAAAAATGATAGTAAAGGTTTAAAAGAGTTAAAAAATGATATGAGTGAAGCAGGAAATGTAATAAATAGTGCTAAAAAAGAAATAGAAAGAAAATTAGAAAGACCTATTGTTACTAGTGATAACCATATAGAATTAACAGAAGATAATAACTTAAAATTACCTAATTGATAAAGATAAAAAATAATTATATAATATCCTTATTAGATGGAGAATTGATTATGAAAATAGAAGAGAAATTAGAAAAAGTAATTATTAATGAAGAAGTATTAGAAAATATAAAAAATGATTTAGAAGTAATTCTTAAAGACTTAAAAAATTGTTTAGATTTTAATGAAGAAAAAGAACTAATCATAAAATTTAATAATATTAGAGATAATTATTTAACTTTATATTGGATTAGTTATATAGGCTATTTAAAAGACACTAAAAATGAAAAATATTTAGAAACAGAAAAGATTATGGGTAAATATGAACCTATTATTAATAACTTAATCTATGATTATTATAAAATTTTATCTTCTTCTAAAAATCAAGAAAAGTTAGAAAAGTTTATCGGCAAACGAGCTCTTGCTATAGCAGCTAATCAAGCTATATTAAAAAGTGATGATGTTATCTCTTTACAGACTAAAGAAAAAAAATTGTGTTCTAAATATCAAAGATTAATTATTGGTACAAAGTTTGAATTTTTAGATAAAGAAATAAACCTTTCTTCACTTAATATATATTATAACGATGATGATAGAGACTTAAGAAATAAAGCATATGATAAGAGATTTGAAATATTAGAAAGTTTAGAGAAAGAAATAGATAGTATTATAGATGAATTAATAGATGTAAGAAACACTATAGCAAAAACTCTTGGTTTTAACTCTTACACTGAAATGTCTTTTGTAAAAATGAACCGTTTAGATTATAGTAAAGAAGATTTAACTATTTTTAAAGAAGAGATAAAAAAATATGTTGTTCCCCTACTTAAATTATTAAAAGAACAACAAAGAGAAAGATTAGGATTAGAAAAACTAGAATATTATGATAATAGTTATTTATTTAATGATGGTAATGCGAAAATAAAAGGAAATTTAAAGGATGTCTTAAATAACTTTAAAGCTGTTTTAAAAGAAAATTCTACTATAAGTTATAATTTACTATGTATGATGTTAGATGAAGGCCTAATAGATTTAGATAATAGAGAAAATAAATCAAATGGTGGTATTACTACTTACCTACCCGATTATAAAGTGCCTTTATTTATAAAGAAGTATATGGGATTAGAAAGTAATATAACTAGTATATTTCATGAGTTCGGTCACTCTAATCAACTATATTTAAGTAAAGATTTATTGTTTCATGAGAATAGATGGCCTACTTTTGATATATGTGAAATACATTCTACTAGTATGGAATATTTAATGTACCCTTTTATGGACTTATTCTTTGAAAGTGATGACTTTAAATATAAAATTAAACATCTAACTAACAGTCTTTCTTTAATGGTAAATATGGCTTATGCAGATGACTTTTGGAGTTATGTTTATGATAATAATTTAGATAGTAAAGAAAGAAAAAGAAAATGGTTAGAATTAAGGCGTGAATATAACTTAGATAGTTATGATAATGAATATTTTTATAGAGGAACTGAGTATCAAGCAGATACTAATAGAATTATTGATCCTTTCTATACAATAGATTATGCTATTGATAATGTTTTAGCTTTATCATTCTATAAGAAAGAAAAAGAAAGTATTAAAGATGCCTTTGATTTATATATAAAATTATGTAAAGATGGAGGGGCTTTATCACTAAAAGAGCTTATTAATAAATATAATTTAGATAATCCCTTTGAAAAAGATTCTTTAAAAGATATGTGTGATATTATTAAAGATGATATTAAAATATTAAGTTTAAGAAGGAAGTAGTTATGAAAAGATTTACAATGAAAGACGAAGAATTTATTTGTGAAAATTGTGGTAAGAAAGTATTACCTTTAAAATATAGTGCAAGAGATCACTGTCCTTATTGTCTTTATTCTAAACACGTTGATATTATGCCAGGAGATAGATTAAATGAGTGCAAAGGTCTATTAAAACCTATTGGTATTGAGAAATTTAAAGACACTTATAAAATAATTTATAAGTGTGAAAAATGTAAAGAAATGCATAAAAACATTATGGCTAATGATGATGATATGGATATGATAATCGAAATAAGCAAGATGCAATAATTTTGACAAAAATTAATATTTATGATACTATGAATATGTAAAGAAAATTTACATATAAATAAAAAAGAGGGAATACCTAGCTTGCTCTGTTAGGTACTATCCCAAAAAAGTTTTGGTTTAGGTACCTACTAAGGAGTAGGTACTATTTTTATTAACATAAATAATAAAACTATTATTACGAAAATAAGTGAAAATATGATATAACATAGAAACTTTTCTGTTTTTCTCATATTATCAACTCCCCTTTCACATTATTTATTAAATAAGTTTAGGGGATAGTACCTAACTAGCCAAGTATTCCTACAACAATAGTATCACAAATAATTCATTAAATCAATCGAACAAGATACATTTTTTAAGCAAACATTTGTTTATCAATTTTTATTAAAAATTGATAAAACACGTCTTTTAACTTTTTCTTTTAATTGTTTTCTTTCGATATCTTCTATAATTTTATTTTCTTTCTCTAAAAATTCATTTTTTGCTTCTTCAGAAGTTATCCCTGCTCTTATGAAAGTACCATCTTCTAGCATTACTTTCTTACCTTTTGGTACAGTTATAAACATAGAATGTTCTCCACTACCAATCATTACTCTAACATTTTTTATTTTAGATTTTCTCATAATATCATTCTCCTTTTGTTAATATATTAACATATTTTTTTAAACAATTAAACTTTATCTACATAGATTATATTGGTGATATAATGAATAAAATCGATTATGAATTTTATAGCTTAATTAAAAAACTAGAGTTAATGAGTAAAGAAGAAGTATATTTAAATATTAAGAATAGATATCTAGGACTTAATGAAGAGTTAAAAGGTAATATCGAGACTTTCATTAATAGATTTTCTTTTTGGGGTAACCTAGATTATATTAATAACAACTTTGAAGAGATTGAAATTATAGTTAATTTTCTAAAGAATAATTTAACTGATTTATTAGTACTTTATCAGAATCTAAAAGATTATAAATCTAGGAAGATATTACTAGCAATAATTAGAAATTATTATTACTATGACTTTGTAATATTAAATGAAGTTAGAGATAATTGTTATAAACATTATTTTGATCCTGATTTAGTAAAAACTACTAAAGATACAGTTTATGTAGATGTTGGTAGTTATATAGGAGATAGTGTTGATGACTTTTTAGATACTTATTTAGAAGAGTATAAAAAAATCTATTGTTATGAAGTTACGGATACATCACTTGCTATACTTAAAGATAAATATATTTTTAATGAAGATATTGTTATAAAGAATAAAGCTTTATATGATAAAAATACTACTCTAAGTCTTAATGCTAGTAGTATTGATGCTTCTACTAATACTATAAATGATAGTAAAGGAAATATTGAAGCGATTACTTTAGATGAAGATATAAAAGAAAAAGTTGATATTATTAAAATGGATATAGAAGGAGCTGAGTATAAAGCTTTAGAAGGATGTAGAGAACACATTAAGAAAGATACACCTACTCTATTAATATCTATTTATCATGGCTTTAATGATTTAATTAGAATACCTAAACTAATTAATAGTATCAATAAGAATTATAACTTTTATTTAAGATATTATGGCGGTAATATCTTCCCTACAGAAATTGTTTTAATTGCAAAGAAAAAGAAGAAAAGCTAATATGTGCTTTTCTTCTTTTTAACCTTTATACTCTCCGCCATTAACATGAATTACTTGACCTGTTGTATAAGTAGAATCATTACTTGCTAAATAAACATAGATAGCTGCTATCTCAAAGGGTTGTCCTGCTCGCTTCATAGGGCCAGTAGAACCAAAGGTTGGAATATCTTTAGCTTTTCTACTAGCAGGTTGTAATGGCGTCCAAAATGGACCAGGGGCTACAGCATTTACTCTTATATTTTTAGGTGCAAGATTAGTAGCAAGGGACCTTGTAAAACCAACTATCGCTCCTTTACTTGTTACATAATCAATTAAGTCCCCTTCTCCATTATAAGTCGTAATAGAAGTAGTATTAATAATACTAGAGCCACTATCTAAATAAGGAAGTACAGCCTTAGTTAGATAAAACATAGAATAAATATTAGACTTCATCGTATAGTCAAACTGTTCATTAGAAATATCTGTTAAGTTATCGGCAAAATACTGAACACCTGCATTATTAACAAGAATATCAATCTTACCATAATAATTTAATGTTTCATTTACAATAAAGTTAGAAAAGTCCTTATTCTTTAAATCTCCATGAATTAATAATACTTCTCCGCCTAAGTTTTCAATATAATCTTTTGTATAATTAGCATCCCTTTCTTCATTATAATAAACTAAAACAATTTTTGCTCCTTCTTTAGCAAAAAAGACGGCAACTGCTCTACCAATACCAGAGTCTCCTCCTGTAATAATAGCAACTTTATCTTTTAATTTACCACTACCTCTATAATTAGAATTATCAAAAACAGGAAGTGGTTTCATTAAGTATTCCATACCAGGTTCTTTATCTTGATGTTGTGGTGGATAATACACAGGAAAAGTTCTACAAGTCTCACCTTTTGTATAAGGTCTGATCGTATTAAATTTATTAAACATATATAACACCTATTAAAATTATATTTGTAAAGAAAGTGTCTTATTACTCTTTATTTCTTGTTAAAAAATAATACTGTGCTAAAATTAAGGTAAGGAGATGATAATTAATGAATGAGACAAATATGTTAAAAGAAATTAGAGAAGTTACAGCTTTAGAAAACTGTATAGAAAAGAATAAAGATGTAATACCTACTATTGCTAAAGAGATAAAAGAATTTAATCCTAAAAACTTTATGATAGTAGCAAGAGGAACATCTACTCACGGAGGTATATTTGGTAAGTTTTTCTTAGAATTACATTATAAAAAACCAGTAGAAATGGCTGATCCATCTATATTTACTGTTTATGATAGTAATATGGACTTATCTAATACTTGTGTTATTGCTATTTCTCAGTCTGGTAAAGGATATGATGTTAGTACTGTTTTAAAGAAAGCTAAGGAGGCTGGAGCTTATACTTTTGCTATTACTAATAATCCTGAATCATTAGTTGCAGAAGCTACTGATAAACATATCTTTAATGAAATTGGCGAAACTAATGCAGGCGCTGCTACTAAAGGATATACTACTACTTTATATATCTTAACTAAATTAGCTTTATGTTTAAGTGGTGAAGAAGATAGTTTTGATGATAATAAATATATAGAATCAGTTAAGAAAGCATTAGAACTATATGAAGATGTTAAACCTATGGCTAAAGAGTTAATATCTATGGATATGGGCTTTTCTATTGCTAGAGGTTATAGTTACTCTATCGCTAAAGAATTTGCTCTAAAAGTTATGGAAACTTGTTTAGTTCCAGTTATTCCATATAAAGCCAGTGAATTCTGTCACGGACCACTTGCATCAACTAGTGAAAAACATCCTGTAGTTTTATTTGCAGTAGATGATAAAACAAACGAAGATATTAAAAGAGTTATTACTTATCTAAAAGATACAAAAGCTAAGACTTATGTAGTCACTAATGATAAAGAAATCGCTAATATTAGTGATATGGTAATTATGATAGATGAAAAGGAAAGCATTTATGCATTCTATCAAGCTGCTATCGTAATGCAGTTACTATCTTGTGAGATGGCCTTTACTAAAGGAACTTATCAAGATCGTGTACCTGTTTTAAAAGGAAGAACTAATACATTCTAATATATAAAAAGTGAAGAAAACTTAATCTTCACTTTTTTTATTTTACTTTCTTTTATCCTTTGGAAAATTTAATTTCTTACTAATACCCTTCTCATTATAACGTTTATAAGCTCTTTCATATTCTAAAGGAGATGTTTGAATTAATATAGGTAACATTCCTTTAATATCTTTTTGTTCTTCAATAGGAACAGTATCTAAAACACCCATTAAACACTCATAAAATAAATTTTCAATATCTTCTTTTAATTTATCTTCTAATGACATACCATAGTATTTTCTTACAAATTTACTTAATACTTTTTGATATCTTTCCCACTCTTTTATATGTTCTAAATGATTTTCTTTAGGGCGACACTTTAATCTATTAGAAGCAGGTATTAAATTAACTCCACCACTTGGTCTATCATTTATACTATAAGAACAACCATCATCTTTTAACATCCTACAAGTCTTTTTTATAGAAACTAAATCTACTATATCTCTATCTATATTTCTCGCTCTTAAATAAAGAAACGGTGTATATATTAAATTTCCATTTGGTAATCTTTCAAAATCTAAAAAAGCTACAATAGAAATATTACCTCCACTTAAGATATTAGTTAAGCCATTAAAAGATAAATCTTTAAAGTCTTCAGGATAATAATCACACCCACTCTTTTTACAACAGTAACCACCACACTCTTTACAATACTTTTTATTTTCTAACATTACATCCATATACTACACCTCTAAATCGTTATATATTATATTTAGTGATAATTTAGAAGTCAAGAAAAAGAACCTAAATTCCTTCATTAGGTTCTTCTTTATCATTAGTAATAACTTTATCTAAAGGTATAACTGATTTAATAGAAGCATCTTTACAAGATGTTTTTAACTCTCCCATACTCATCTTATCTAATTTCATAGAAGTATCGATTAGTCCACCTAAGTTAATACCTGTTACTACTTCATAACTATCGTTAGTAAAAGCTAATTTACTTGCTACTTTAAATGGTGTTCCTCCCATTAAATCACAGGCAAATAGAATCTCACTATCTTTATTTTCTTCTATTATTTTATTAAATTTACCTTCTAAAGACATATCATTATCATCACTTAAGAAGTCTACTGCAAAGACATTATCTTTAGATCCTGCTATCATAGTTAAGGAACTAAGGATTCCACTTGCAAAATTATTATGTCCTGTTATTATTATAATTTGTTTCATAAAAACACTACCTTTCTAACTAAATTATAGCATCTTTATAAAAAAAGAAAAAGCCTTTTAGGCTTTTTACTAAAGTATTCCAAAGAATGAGAATACAATTGATACTATTATAATACCTACTATTAATACTGTAGTATTTACTTTCTTTCTTAATAAGAAATAAATTAAGAAAGTAAATGCAAATGGTAAAAGATTAGGTAAGATTTTATCAAAGAAATCTGTTTGTAAACTAACAGTAGCATCGTGTCCAATATCAACAGTAGTTTTAACAGTTAAAGATACATAACTAGCAATTAAACCACCTAATATAGTAACACCTAATACTGAAGCAGCATTACTAACTCTTTTAGTATTTTCTTGGATCTTATCCAAAGCTTTAGTACCAGTCTTATATCCCATTCTAGCAAGTGGAAAACGAAGTAAGAATGCCACTAAGAATACTAAGAAAAATACTATTGGACCTAAAACATTTCCTTGGTCAGAAAGCGATGCACAAATTCCTGCTGTTATAGGTAATAATGTAAACCAGAATAAAGCATCACCTATACCTGCTAATGGTCCAAATAAAGATATTTTAATCTTTTTAACTACTTCTGGATCTTCTCCACCTTCATACAAAGATAACATTAATCCTTGTAAATAAGGTAATAAAGTATTATGAGTATTAATGAACTCTAAGTTATCGTGCAATACTCTAGATAAAGTCTTAGGATCATCTTTATATATTTTCTTTAAAGCTGGTCCCATTCCTGCAGTAAAACCAATACTTTGCATTCTTTCATAATTGAAACAAGATTGATTTAAAACAGAAAGTAAAGCTAAATCATTTAAATCTGCATCTGTTACAACTCTTTTACGTTTTTTATTCTTTGTTTTAGATTCCACTTGCTTCACCTCCGTTTCCTGAAGATGCTACCGCAACTTCTTTCTCACCACTTCTAAAGTATTCCATCATTGCAAATGCAACACCCATAATTGCAACTGGTAAAACGTTGTCTATTTGAATGAAAGTTGCGAATAGGAATCCTGCAAGTAGATAAGGAACATATTTTGCTTTTAGAGTTACACGAAGTAACATAGCAAATCCGACAGCAGGAAGTAATCCTCCAGCTACTTGGAATCCATTAATTAACCAATCTGGCATTGCTTCTACTAATGCTTTTAATGGTTCTTGGGCAGCATATACTGATAGGAATGTTAAAATACCAGTAGCTATGCTTGTAAGAACTATTCCATAAAAACATAGTTTAAATAAACCTCTTATATTTCCTTCTTTAGCATATCTTTCAGCAGGACCATTGAAAGAAACAAAAGCAGTATTTCTAACAGTCCATAAGAATTGTAATAATACTCCAAATGGATATGCTAAAGCTAAACTAGTTGCTACATTATTTCCTGTAATGTGAGCAAAAACAACAGTCATAACACTAGTTAGTAAGGCTTCAGGAACAGAAGCTCCTCCAATACCTGCAATACCTGCAAAAGCAAGTTCTACCATACCACCAGCAACTAAGCCTGTATTTAAATCACCTAGAATAGCACCTACTATAGGACAAACAATAATTGGTCTAAAAATAAATAGTGCTTCTAGATGTCTGTCAACAACAAGGACCATAACTACTAAGGTTATAATTATTCCTTGTAATAATGTTATTTCCATAATTTTTTCTTCCTCCCTTAAAATTCTTCTTTTGGTGAATCAGGTGTATCTTGAATATAAATTTTATCAACGTGTTTCTTGATATAATTTAAATCATCAAGATCTTCTTTACTAACAGAAACCTTATCTGTTAGTTTCTTTTCACCTTCATCATAATACATATTACCAATATCTACCTCCTTTATCTTAACACCTCCTTCAATAACCCTCCTTAAGTCTTTAGGAGTTTGACATATTAATAAAATGTGTTGATCAGCTGATGCCTTATCTATAATATCAATAGTCTTCTGAATAGTAAAAAATCTTGTATCATAGCCAAGTGATGATGCTGCCATTTTCATAACACTTTTCTCTATTTCATTTTCTGCAGTCTCATCATCTGCTACAACAATTAGATTTGCTCCTACTGCCCCTGCCCATAAACAAACTATTTGTCCATGAATTAATCTGTTATCAATTCTTGCTAATAAAATATTATTGTCTTTTGCCATTATTTCATCCTCCTTATATTGTTTTACTATTTTTACCATTTATTTCTTCTTCAAACTTTGTAGTATCTTCTCCATTTATAGTTTCTAAACTGGCTAAGTATTTAGTACTACTTAAACTGGTAAAATGTGCATATCCACCTATACTTCGTAAATTTTCTAAACCTTTGGCACTAGTTAATTTATTAGCCCAAATAGTTTTTCCTATATTTTGTAAACTTTTTAAACCTTCTGCATTAGTCAAATTATAAAAAATAGCATTCCCACCTATATTTTGTAAACTTTCTAAACCTTCTGTACTGCTTAAATTCTCGAATTTTGCATTTCCACCTATATTTTGTAAACTTTTTAAGCCTTCTGCACTGGTTATATTAGAAAAAGAAGCATCTCCACCTATATTTTGCAAACTTTCTAACCCTTGGGTACTAATTAAATTATAAAAATTTGCTTTCCCGCCTATACTTCGTAAATTTTCTAAACCTTCTGCACTGATTAAATTATCAAAATTAGCATTTCCACCTATATTTTGTAAATTTTCTAAACCTTTGGCACTGGTTATATTACCAAAAAAAGCATTTCCGCCTATACTTCGTAAATTTTCTAAACCTTCTGCACTACCTAAATAAAGGGAAAAAGCATCTCCACCTATACTTCGTAAATTTTCTAAACCTTTAGCACTTCTTAATTCTGTAAAACTAGCTTTTCCACCTATAATTTCTAAATTTTCTAAACCTTTGGCACTAGTTATATTACCAAAAAAAGCATTTCCAACTATATATTTTAATGTTTTTAATTTAGATGGTATCTCCTTTCCTCTATACATTAAATTTCCATAAAATATTATAATATTATTACTATCAAAATCAGAAAGTGCAGTTCCTATATTTTCTTCTTTACAGTCAAATATAAATTCTAAATCTTTCTTGTTATTTCTTTTATCATGTATTTCCTTAATTCTAGGGTCTTTGCTGAAACCAAATCCTTCTATTTTTGAGTCTACCTCATACAAAAATCTTAACTCTTCTTTCGTTAAATCTATATTATTACTTACTTTATTATCTATTTCTGTTAACAATTTCATATCATTAACTTTCTTTAAGTATTTATCCTTATCAGGAAATTCATTTAGTTTCTTTTCAGCAATAGGAGTCATACATCCTTCTAAGTTTTGATGTTCTCCTACTCCTCTTACTTCTCCTATATTATATTTACCATCCATTCTAATGGCAATTCTAGGTTCTTTATATTCTTCCTCTTTATCTTTTGTATAATATACGTAAAAATCACCCATAGAAAGTTGCATTTTAGCAGTCTCTTCTCCTGCTGTACACCAGCCAGTATTTTTTCCCTGCAATGACTCCCATAATGGTCTATAATCACTTCCTTGGTCATATTTTACCCATATTCCATCTGTATCATTGCCTCTATTTACATAACCAGTATTTGTTAAGTAATATTCATATAGTTTCTTAAAACTTTCACCATTTTCTAAAGCTTTACTTGCTTCTTCACTTATCTCTTCATTAGTTCCTATTTCTTTTGCCAAAGTATCATATACTCTTGCTAGTGCTTCTCTATTTAATTCTATATAAGGCTCTGTTGTTGTTTTACTTCTTCTTCCAAACTCTCCTTTTTCTTTATCAAACTTATTTAGTTTTAGCATTCCTCTAAAGGCATAATGCTTAAACCATATTGGATACATTGCATCATCACTTGTTAGATAGTCTATCCACATATCAAGAGATTTTTCTTGCTCTTTTTGTACCGTTGAAAGTAATTTTTCTTTCATTTCATCTGTTACAGGAACATCTCCATAGCCTCTTTCTCTTGCTATTTTTTTCTGTAAATTAATATAACTTTCAGGCAGTTCTTTTATTACATATTTATCATAATAAAACTGCTTTAATATCTCCATTTTATGAGGATTATCTTTTGCTATATCATGAGCTCTTTCTAGTCTTTCTAAATATTTACTTATCTTTTCAGTAGGGCTATCACTTTTCTCTGCAGTATGCATAACGACATCTTCCATATGCATATTATTATATAGACTATTTAAAAACTCTTCTCCATTTTTATATTTCATAAAATGAACCTCCTCAATTAGATTATCTTATTTTAATAATATTTACCATATATTTTTTTAGCTTCTCCATCTAAATAAGCTTCTACTTCTTTAGCAGTTTTTAAAGTTAGTACTTTGTTTGCAATTTCCTCTGCTTCCTTACTATCTATCATAGATATTAATTTCTTAACTTTTAAAACCATACTAGCATTAACACTAAACTCATGAAGTCCTAAACCAACAAGTAAGATAATTGCCAGTGGATCTGCAGCCATTTCTCCACACATACCAACAAACTTATCTTTTTTATCTTTAACTGAATCTATAGTCTTTTTAATAAGTCTAATAACGCCTGGATTATAGAAACTATAAAGATTACTAACAGTTGGATTTAATCTATCAACTGCAACTGTATATTGAATTAAATCATTAGTACCTATACTGAAGAAATCCACTTCATCTATTAACATATCAGCCATAATAGCTGTACTAGGAACTTCTATCATAATACCTACTTTAATATTTTCATTAAATGGTATATTCTTACTAGCAAGTTCTCTTTTCGCTTCATCTAATATCTCATTAGCTTTATATACTTCTTCAAGTGATGATATCATCGGATACATTATCATGACATTACCATAATTACTTGCTCTAAGTATTGCTCTTAAACTTACTTTAAAGAACTCTTTATTATCTAAACAATATCTTATCGCTCTATATCCTAAGAAAGGATTTTGTTCTTCACCAATATCTATATAAGGACATTTCTTATCTCCACCGATATCAAGAGTTCTAATAATTAATGGTTTACCATTAAGTTTTTCTGCAAATGTTTTATAGACATTAAATAAGTAATCTTCTTCTGGAGCAGTACTTCTATTTAAGAATAGAAACTCTGTTCTAAATAGACCTATTCCATCAGAATTTACTTCAAGTAATTTATCAAGTTCTGATAAGTCTCCTGCATTTGCAGTTATTTCTAAGCTTTTATTATCTTTAGTTAAAGA
>CALVJE010000021.1 GCA_944331725.1 uncultured Bacilli bacterium
GCATCACTTGCATTAGAGATTAACTCACGTAAAAATATCTCCTTATTAGTATAAATAGAATTAATCATTAAATCTAATAACTTTTTAGATTCTGCTTTAAATTGTTTTTTCTTCAAAATTATCACTCACTTTCTTATTTACAAAAGATAGATTAACACTTGTTTTGGCAATTGTCAATAGACAGTGCTAAAAAATAATGCTTTCTTTAACTTTTTAAATAAATTATAATATTATATAAAGAAGGTGATAATATTAGTAAAAATAAATATAGATTACCCTTTAATGGTAAATGGTATATTGAGTATGGTGGTATATCTAAGAAGACATCTCACTCTTATAATTTAATTAATCAAAGATATGCTTATGATTTTGAGATAAGAGAAGATAATTTACCTTATCACGATGATTATATTAATAAAGAAAACTTCTATAGTTATAAACAAGAAATAATCGCTCCTTTAGATGGGATAGTTATGGCAATAGAAGATAGTTATAAAGATACTAAAATACTTCCTAACAGACCTATTATTTCTGATATAAAAGATACAAGAGGTAATTATATAATTATAAAGCATAAAAATAATGAGTATTCTCTTATCTGTCATATATTAAAGAACAGTTTTAAAGTTAAAGTAGGAGATATCGTTAAAACTGGACAAGTCCTAGCTTTAGTAGGTAATAGTGGAAATACTAATGGACCACATATTCATTTTCAAATCCAAGATAGATTTGATTTTAATACTGCAATAGGACTAAAGATAACTTTTAAAGATATAAAAATCACTAAAGGAAATATTACTAAATATAAAAAGAAAACTTACATAGAAAGAGATAGCTATGTAGAAAATTATAGTAAAAGAATCTAGTAAAATAGATTCTTTATTATTTCTATATAACTAAATTATAATATTAAAATTTAATATCTCCCACTACTCCATTTTCATCTTTTGCTTTAAAGATTTCTATTTCATTCTTTTATTAAGGTGATTAACTTAACCATCTTTTTTTACTATCAAAATAATTATTCTTAAAATAAATATCACTATTAACCTCTATATTTTTTAATATATATAAATATCTAATCTCACTTAAATAATCCATAATTCCTCCTAAGTATATTTAATAATATTTTTTAATTTCTTAATAACTTTCTTTTCTATTCTTGATATATAAGATTGACTAATACCAAGTAATTCTGCAACTTCTTTTTGAGTTAATTCATTATGACCCATAAGACCATATCTAAGTATTATAATATCCCTATCTCTTGGATTTAATCTCATAACTTCATCTAACATTAATTTCTTATCAGTCTCCTCTTCTAATCCCTTAGTTACAATATCAGCATCTGTTCCTAATATATCTTCTAAATGTAATTCATTTCCTTCAGCATCTAAACTAAGAGATGCATCAATACTAACTTCACCCTTAGATTTTTTAATCTTTCTTAAATACATCAAAATCTCATTATCTATACATCTAGAAGCATAAGTAGCAAGCTTAATATTCTTATCAGGTTTAAAAGTATTTATCCCTTTAATAAGTCCTATAGTACCAATACTAACTAAATCTTCTAAATCTACCTTAGTATTTTCATATTTTTTAGCAAGATAAACAACTAATCTTAAATTATGTTCAATCAAAACATCCCTTGCGTGAATATCACCATCCATAGCCATAACAAGATATGCTTCTTCATCTTCTTTTGATAATGGCTCAGGTAAAATATCACTACTACCTACATAAAATATTTCATAACTCTTATCAAGTAAAAATGCTACTAAATAAAGTATACTAATCATAAAAGTTCCTCCTCTAATGTATTTGGTAATATACACCTAGCCCCATCTATTTCTATATTTTTAGGAATAACTCCTAATAAATATTTATTTTTAATCAAATTATTATCTATAATTAATTCTTCAATTTCTACACATCTAAGTACTCCTTCATTATCAATAGTTTTATATGGTACTAATAAAGATTCTTCTATACTTAATTTAATATCATTACTATTAACTATAATAATAGAACGTCTTTTATAAGGATCTTTAATATCATTACCAGTATCTAAATAACCTAAAGTATTAAAAACTCTATCTTTATATTTAATAATAACCTTATGTAACAAATTCTTTTTCTCTTTTTCTTTTCTCATCATTTTCATATAAAGATAAAATATTATAGGGCTACTAACTATAATGATTATAAGATTTAAACTAGTACCATCGTGAATAAAAATAAATCCTTCTTGTTTATAACTAAACTGATTATTCAAAAAATAAAGAAGACCTCCTAAAATAATACTATTACCATATAAACTTTTAAATAATGTTTTAAAAACTTTAGATGATTTTATAGGAAATGCTAAAAGTAACATAATAATACTTATTACTAACTTAAAAAGAAATAAAGAAAAATTATTTAAGGGTAAGAATAAAAGTAATGTAGAAAAACTACCTATAAAAGAAGATAGAAGTAATTTTCTTTTTTTAGAAACTATTTTGCATTCAATACTAACTGTCATTAAAAGGAGTAAATCAAACATAAAATTAATAAAAAATATTAAGTCTACATATACTTTCATTCCCACCACCGTCTCAAGTATATAAAAAAGCTAAGTAATTATTTGTCGTTTCTTCTTATTTTTAACATCTTTTTAAAATTAACATAAACTAAAATAGGTGATAACTATGAAATTTAAATGTAATAAACATAGTCCTTTTTGTAGATGTAATTTTTGTAAACAAAAAAGAAGAAGTAGCCTTCTTTACTTAGGAATCCTTCTATCTTTAGGAGTTATAATTTGTTATCAAGCTTTACTTTTATTATTCTTAGTAACAAGATTACACGTTATATTATTGTTATTAGAAATCATTCTTTTTATCCTTATGGTTATATTTTTGATATTCTAAGACAAAATCACTAATAGATTTTAATCTATCAAAGTAATTATTAAGTTCTATTGTTTTAGATAAATTTGCTTTATAAATATCTATTTTTTCTACCATAACTAATTTTAATAAGAAATAAGTCATCTCTTCTTCATCATATCTATATCTATGTTGATAAAATTTAAAGTTACTAATCATATCTGTATCATTATAATTTTTATTATAAAAACAAAGAAAATCAAAGATTGGTCTATCTAAATGAGCATTTTCCAAACTAATAAAATATCCTTCATCTTGATTAAGAAAATGATCAAGTTCACACTTCCCGTGACAATAAACTAATCTAATAGTTTTTTTATTTTTAATTAAATCATTCCACTTATCAAGTAATTCCCTACTATAATTTAGAGCATTATAAATGATAGAAACATTACGAATAAATAAATATTCTAAAGGACTCATATATACTTTAGATTCTATAACATCTTGTAAAGTATAGTAATATTGATTCAAGTAAATAATTTTATTCTTTAAGTTATCATATTCTTCTTTTTGTTTATCTTTATCAATTTCCTTATAAATAGTAGTTTTATTATGTAATAAACTTAAATTAAGTACAAGTCTCTTAGCTAAATAATCATTATCTAAATATTTATTAGGTAAATAAGGAAAATATATCTCTTTATCAGTTATTTTTAAAGGTTTTAAATAATTATTAACATTATGACTTTCTAAATAATTATAAACTTCTTCTAAATCATATCTTTTTTTAGGTTTAATTAATACTTTACTACCATCATTAAAGTCTAATAATTTATTATTTTTCAAATAAGTATATTTAACTATTTCTTTATTCATTAGTATTAGACTCTAACAAAGAAGGAATTATAAGTTTACTACCAACTCTTAAATTATCTAAATCATTATATTCTGATAATTCTTCTCTAGTAGTTTTATATTTATTAATAACTTCATCTAATGTTTCATTCTCTCTTAGTATATAAACAGAATAAGTAGAGTATGTTTCTTCTGTATTTGCAAAACTCTCAAATATTGAATTCATCACTTCTTTACTTTTATTATCTATAGTATCCTCTTCTTTCATAACTTCTTCTACTTCTTTAGTATCCTCCATACTAGGAAGACCATCCTCTTCTTCTAAATTTGTACTTAACACTTCATTTACATCTTCTATAGCATCCATACTTTCCCCCCTTACCTCCTCTTTTACATTATTTGTATCTTCTAATATTTCTTCTTCTTTAATTTCTATTTTCTCTAATCCCTCTATTAAAAGTTCTACATTAATTAATAAAGCCTCTTCATTTACTATTTTATAAGTAAAATTATTAATATCTACTTTTCTTTTCTCTTCCTCTAAAGTAGATGTTAACATAATTTCAACTGGTACTTTATAATTAAACTCTTCTTCTAAAGTAGAAGCTTCTGTCATCTTATAAGTACCACTAATTATTAAATTACCCTCAATTTCACTATCATTTATAAATGATAGATCATCTTCTAAAGAAATACTAGTAATTTCTCCTAACATAGTTTTAAAAGCTATTTCTTTTTCAATATTTACAATTTGTCGCATAATTATCCTCCTCTTTAATAGAAATATATGAAAAAGAAAAAAGATTATTACTATATTCTTCTAGAAAATGTAATAATCTTATCATCATTATCAAATAAACTTAAAATATCGTTAACTGCAACTAAATCATCTGTAATAGTTAAAGTATTAGATAATCTTTTAAGAATTGTATATAAGTAATTATCTGCTTTTTTATTTTCATCATAATAGTCACTAAATATATTTTTTAAATAAGGTATAGAGTAAACTAAATAAGGATTATCTAAAATAGAATAATAAGACTTCTCCCTTAATAAATAATCATCTAATTCTAACATTTCTAAATAATCATCAAAATCAAAAGGAAACCCCCGATAAAATCTTTCTCTTTCAAAATAAGCATCTCTTCTTCTTTGTTTTTCTTTCTCTTCTAAATAAGTTAACTCTTCTAACTTTAAAAGAAAACTTTTATTATTAAGAATATAAGAAATAAAGTATGCTGCTTCTAAAAAGTTACTATCTAAAAGAAGAAAATCAGAATCTACTTTTAAAAGATTACTAAGTCCCTTTAAATTAGTTTTAATATCATTACTAAGTAAAGCTTCTTTATAGTATTCACTACTTAAATCTGCTTTCATACTAATAACAAGACGTCTATCATCTATACTTAAATCTCTTAATTGCATACAACATCTTTTTCCTTACTAAATAATCTATCATAAACTTCTTTATAATTAGAAACAAATATAAATGTTACTTTATCTTTAACATAATCTGGTATATCTTTTAAATCTTTTTTATTTTTTAAAGGTACATATATAGTAGTAATACCACTTCTTACAGCACCTAATACTTTTTCTTTTAATCCCCCTATTTCTAAGATATCACCCTGTAAAGTAATCTCTCCTGTCATTGCCACTTTAGTAGATATTTTAATATTAACAAGTGATGAAAGTAATGCTGTAGTAAGAGCGATACCAGCACTAGGTCCTTCTTTAGGAATAGCACCTTCTGGTAAATGGATATGAATATCATTTTTAAAGATTTCATTTTTTAAATTAAAAATTCTACTATTCGCTTTTATATAACTAAGAGCAATCTGAGCAGATTCTTGCATAACATCACCAAGTGAACCTGTTAAAACTAAATTAGAGTTTCCTTTATAATAGGTTACTTCAATAGGTAACACATCACCACCATACTGTGTATAAGCAAGACCATTAACTACTCCTTTTAATTTAGTTTCTTTATTTAAAAAACTATTAAATAACTTATCTTCTAAATATTCTTCTAAACAGTCACTATCTATCAAATAGAAAACTTGATCTTTATCAGTTAATACTTTTTTAACTACCTTTCTCATAATTTTAGCAAGTAGTCTTTCAAGTGATCTAACACCTGCTTCCTTAGTATAGTAATTAATTATATCAAGTATCGCCTTATCAGTAAATTGTAATTGTAATGAAGTTAGTCCGTGTTCATCAAGTAATTTAGGTACTAAATAATTTTTAGCGATAGAAAGCTTTTCATATTCTGTATAAGACTCTAAATATATTATCTCTAATCTATCTCTTAACTCAGAAGGTATTTGATCAGGATAATTTGCAGTAGCAATAAACAAAACATTAGATAAATCATATTCTTCTTCTAAGTAATGATCAGAAAAGTTTGTATTTTGTTCTTTATCTAATATTTCTAAAAGACTACTAGCAGGATCTCCTCTAAAATTCTTAGTCATTTTATCTATTTCATCAATTACAAAGACAGGATTAGAACTACCACATTTTCTAATTCCATTAATAATTCTACCAGGCATTGCCCCTATATAAGTCCTTCTATGCCCAACAATCTCCGCTTCATCATTAATACCTCCAAGTGAAACATTAACAAGACGTCTATTAAGGGCTTTAGCAATTGCTTTAGCAAGAGAAGTCTTACCAACACCAGGAGGACCTATTAAACATAAAATAGGACTCTTCTCTTTAGGAGAATTCTGTTTAACAGCAATATATTCAACTATTCTAGATTTAACTTTATCAAGGCCAAAATGACTATTATCTAAAGACTTTTCTATTTCTTTAATATCAGTAACATCACGTGTCTTATAATCCCAAGGAAGAGATAACATTAATTCTATATAATCACGAGATATAGAAGCATCAGGAGATGATTCATTAATAGAAGAATATCTATTTATCTCTTCTTTTATTCTTAATTTAACTCTATTAGAACATCTAAGTTTCTTTAATCTTTGATTAAACTTTTCAATAGTTCTACTCTTACTACTAACTTCTCCAAGTTCATCAGATATAACTTTTAATTTTTCCTGCAAATAAAATTTTCTTTGATTATCATCTATCTTTTTATGAACTTTAATTTCTATTTCTTTTTCTAATTTAGCCAAATTTATCTCTTCTTTTAACTGACTAACTAAACTCATCGCTCTTCTAATAGGATTAAGCTCATAAAGATATTGTTTTTTTACTTCAGGAGAAAGATTTAAGAAAGCAACTATAACATCTGTTAAGTCATCTAAGTTATTTATTGATGATATTTCTCCTAACATAGCATTACTAACAGTAGATATTTCTCTAACATACTTCTCATAATTACGATAAAGCATATCTAAATACATTGTCTCTTCTTTATAATCTATATTAGTAGTCTCTATCTCTTTATAATTAGCATAATAAAAATCCCCATCTTCTTCATAACTATCTATCTCTACTCTTCTAAGACCAACAACTATATAACGCATTTTAGAGTTAGGTATATTAAGTTTTAAAGTTAAAGTTGCTAAAAGACCTATTTTAGGAAATTCTGTTACATCACTTGTACTAATATTATCAATAGAATGAATTATAATAAACTCTTTACTATCAGTATTATCTATTTTATTAATAATATCTTGTTCATAAGTATTAACAGTCTCACTTCGAAACTCCATATTAGGAAAAAGTATTGCATTATTAATAATCAGTATAGGTAATTTAGCCATCATATACCTCCTCAAAAGAACTAATAATTATTATAACTAATTTTACAAATTTATCAATAGAAAAAGAACAAGAAATTCTTGTTCTTACAAATAATTATATTTTAATAAATTGCTACTAAATTACAAGACCCATCAGCAGTACCAGAAGCTCCACCTTTAAATAATTTTAATGTTTTTGGAGCACTTTCACTAACACTAGCAGGTAAAGTTTGATAACTACCAGTTGGAGATGGTGCAGATTTAACTTTCTCTTGAATTACACTTTTTCTATCTACATCAGCTTCTCTCATTAAACCAAAGCCATTTCCCTTACTATCTACCATTTGTACATAATACTCATATTTATCACTTTCATCTGTCGCACCAGCAACATTTCGTATTACAACATAACTATCATTAGCCGAAAAAGCATTACCAAATGGACTATCTGTAGAACCACTTTCTAGCTCAATACCTGAAGTTTTAACTGCAATACAGTTCCCTCTAGCAATTTGAGTATCATACTCATTATTTACGAAACTAAGTCTTGCAGCATTAGCATATTGCTGTGCAGTTGTAATGAATGTATCCTTTCTTGCCTTAACAATATAACCACTCATCGCTGTAATAGCAAGTGTCATTAATATTGCTAAGATAATAATTACTGCTAATAATTCAATTAATGTAAAACCTTTTCTGTTTTTTAAATTTTTCATATTTCTATTAACCTCCATATCTTTCTATTTAATCATATCAATTTTATTTTTTTATGTCAATAATTATTTATAATTATGCATTACTAACAATACCACTTATTGTAAAATTATTACCATCTAACTGTAAAGTAGAGCCTACTGAAATATTATTTGTTGTAAATTCACTATCTCTAACTACATACTTCCTAGCATCTTCATCATTTAAATTATCTCTACTAGTTAAATTTATTCCTCTTTTACCACTATCGTAGTTTTCTATTAGTGTTACATAATATAAATAACTACTTCCACTTCTTGCAACTACAACAAAAGAGTTATTATAGTCATAAACACCACCTTCAGGAGCCTCTTCTAAAGAAGAAGTATCCAAAGCATTTAATTTAACAACAATACAATTACCACTAGTAGGCAACTCTATATTTGTATTACGACGAATTTCATACTCTGTTAATGTTACCATCCTCTTAGCATCTTCAATATAAGTATCCTGCTTATTTTTATCAATCGTACTCATAACATTAGGTACTGCTACTAACATTAATAATGAAAGTATTAAAATTGTAGCAAGTAACTCAATTAATGTAAAACCGTTCTTTTTCAATATATCACCTACCTTAAATAAAGTATAACATAAATATTTAATTTTTTATTATATTTTTTAAATTTTCTTTTTCTAAAAAAGCATTTTGAGACAAATTATTACTAAATAAAGAATCATATCTAAAGATAGAAAAGCCATTATAATTAGTTAATTCCCGACTTAACATTACTTCTCTTGCAATAATATTATTATAATCAATCCATTCATTAACTCCTTCTTTAGCAAATTCATCTATATTACCAGTCTTATAAAAAGCAAGTGCAGGTATTAAATCTATACCATTAGTAATTAAATTATTCCAAGATTTAACTGTATCTTCAAAAGGTTTAACACTATTTAAAAAACCATAATATACTTGTGGCATAATATAATCAAGATAACCTTCTTCTGTACAAAACTTTCTTGTATCTACATAATTACTATTATAATTATTATCTATATTACCATCAGGAGATATTCCAAAAAGAATAGATTTATCATAATCTTTAATTAAATCATAAGTATCTTTTATTAAAGAAGTAATTACATTTAATCTAAACTCTTGTAAAGTTAAACTATTATCTAAATCTTTCGCTTTATTATACTCTATATAATCAATATCACTACTCTTAGGATAAAAATAATCATCAAAATGTATCCCATCAACATCATAATTCTTAATAATTTCTTCTATTCCATCAAGTATTAAATCAAAAACTTCACTACTAGCAGGATTATAATATATCCCTACATTATCTATTATTTTTATAGAATTAGTATTTAATAATTTATAAGCAGGATTATCTTTACTTATAATATTAATATCAGTATCATTACTAATTCTATAAGGATTAATCCAAGCGTGTAACTCTATATTATTTTTATGAGCTATTTTTATAAAGTAATCTAATATATCAAAAGATAGAGTATCTCCTTCCATATTTACAACACTTCTACTACTAGGAAATATAGTTGAAGGATATATGGCATCACTAAAACTTCTAACTTGTAATATGATCATATTAAAGCCAAAATTATTAACATTTTTTATCATATCATCAATTGTCTTTTTAGCATCACTAACATCTTTACCTCTAATATAATTACCAAGTTCTATATAAGAAATAAATACAGCCCTTCTCTCAGTCACCTCACTTTTTTCTTCTTCACTCTTACTTGGTATAAAAATATAAACCAAAAGTAACAAAAAAATAATAAGTATTAAAAATAATTCTCGTCTCATATACTTATTATATTTTTTTATAATCGATTATTTTGTCTAATTAAGATATACAATCACTATTTTTTATAATAAATAATTGTTTATCTTTATAAAAAGCATAAAACACATCATCAAGTTTTACTTTCTTAGCTTCTAATAATTCATTAAGCCATTTCTCTTTTTTATTTAATCTTTTTAAAGTCATCTGTTGAATCTTACCATCGAGAATTATTGGTAAAGGATAAGGTCCACTATTCTTAGCATCTTTAGTAAAAACAGATAATTTACCACTAGTTTCAAGTATTGCATATTCTACTTCTTCTATACTTTTAACATTTCTAGCCCTTAACTGTGTAAGTAAGTCTTCTAAGTTATATCTTTGTTTTATCATTTCTTTAAAATTAACTTTACCATTATCTATAATCATAGAAGCTTCTCCATCTAACATATTTCTAAGTTTATCACTTTTTAATGAGACTTTAGCAAGTACTATTTGTAATATTACTAAAAGAGTAATAGGTAAAAGCATTAAAAAGATACTAGTATTATATTTTTCAATACTAATCGCTGCAAGTTCTGCTATTAATATTGAAACTATTAAATCAATTATACCAAGTTCTCCTACTTCTCTTTTACCCATAAAGCGATAAAAGAGAACTATTGCAAAATAAAAGAAAAGAGTTTTTAAAAGTATTAATAAGTAATCCATAATATCACAGCCTTTCTTATTAATAACATTTCCAAAACTCTTCTAAATTATACCTTTACTCTTTAAAAGTTCTATTATTTCTTTATGTATTTCCTCTATAGTTTTCTCTTTATTATCAAAAACACAATCAATAACATCCCAATTATATAATTCTAATAATTCTTTATAAGCTCTTAATACTTTAGAATCTTTCTCTTCTTTTAAAAAATCAAAAGATATTTGTTTATTATATTTATAAGGCATATTAAGTAGTATGGTATAGTCTGGTTTAGGTAATTTTAAAAGCCAGTATTCTAATTTATCAATCCATTGATACATATAAAATCTATCTTCAGAGTCTTCATATTTACTACCTTGATTAGCCATATTAGAACTAGTATAACGATTAATTACTACGATATAGTCATCTAATAGATATTTATTTATTTTATTAATATTGTACTTACGATCTGCAGCAGTATATAAACATACAAGTTCAGGATCTAAATTTTCATAACCTTCTTGAAAATAATTATTGTTATTTAAAAAATATTCTTTAAAGATTTTCCCTGTAGGTGTATCATACATAGGAAAAGAAAACTCTATAGATTTAATTCCCATTTTATTTAAAGCTTCTACTAATAACTTACTTTGTGTTTCTTTTCCACTACCTTCTATTCCTTCAATAACAATAATTTTACCCATATTAATTCTCCTATATTTCTATATTATTATGCTCATTAAATGGAACTAACAAGCATTTACGACTAGCCAAAAAGTCACACATATGGACAAAGTTTTGATATTTAGTATGAGGTTTTTCTAACACTTCGTTACCATTATAATCAACTGTATAATCACCCATATGAGTCTTAATAGCATCACTTATAAAAGTTGCATCCTCTAAACTAAGTCCTACTTTTTCATAATTATCAAGAATAACTTTACTAGCGATTAAAGGATGATCAAAACGAGTATATCTCTCTTCTACAAGTCCTTTTTTAAATCCATCGTGTAAAAGTAAAGCCATAAGCATTAAATCTTTTTCACGAGAAGTATACTTTTTACCAATAGATAAATCGCTTAATAACTCATAACCTATTCTAACAGCAGCTTTTGTATGACGTAAAAGTCCACCCTCTCCTTGTGCATAACTAGGACGATATTTACCAGTTGATGCTGCAGGTTCCCTAAAGAAATAATCTGGTAATAATTCTATTAATTCACCAAGACTTTTTCTTAAATTTTCATCTTTTATATAATTAATTTCATCATAAAATATTTCTTTTTTATTCATAATTACCTCGCTCTAACTTATTATATCAAAAGAAACATTTGTTTGTAAAGTGTCTAAAAATCTTAAAGTAACTTCATCTAAAACATAAAAATATTCTTCTCTTACTCTTAAATATTTTAAATCTTCTTCTAATACTTTTTCTTCAACAAGACTTTCATAATTAAATACTCTATCTATACTTACATTATATTTATCTTTAAACTCTATCTTATCTATACCCATACTAGTTCTAAATCCTAACATAATTTCATAAAACATTTTATCTTTTAAAGTAACTATTTCTCTATCTATAATAGTTTTACCATCTATATAATTAGTAATACTTCTAGTATTAGTATATCTAATATTATCTATATATCCACTTGCTCCTACACCAAATCCATAATATTCTAAATTTCTCCAATACTTTAAATTATGTTTAGACATAAAACCATCATAAGAAAAATTAGATATCTCATAATGAATATAATTATTATTCTTTAAAGTCTTAGAAATTAAATCATACATACCTCTATCTATTACTTTATCTATATTCTTAATCCCTTTTATCTTTAATTTAGTATTATCCTCTATAATTAAAGAATATGTAGATATATGAGGAACATCTAATGATAATAGAAACTCTAAATCATTATTTAAGTCTTCTAAAGTTTCTCCTTTAATAGCATATATCAAATCTACATTTATATTAGTAATACCAACGCTTTTTAAATTATTAATACAATTAATAACAGTATCTTTACTAGTTCTCCTCTCAAGTACATCTTGTAATTTTTTATTAATTGTTTCAACTCCAAGACTAACTCTATTAACACCAAAATCTTTTAATAATTTAATTTTATCTAAGGAAAGACTATCAGCATTAGATTCAAAAGTAATTTCACAGTCTTTACTTAAATTAAATATTTTTAAAATTTTTAATAACTTTTCTAATTCCTCTAAATCAAGACTACTAGGAGTGCCACCACCAATATATAATGATGTTATCACTTCACCCTTATAATTATTCATTATTTCTTGTTCTAAAGCATCTAAATACCTATTAACATATTCTTTATTATAAAAGATTTTACAAAAATCACAGTATGCACAAATATAATTACAAAAAGGAATATGTATATACACTGCATCAACTTTATGCATATAACTACCACTTACTTTCCATATAGAGAACAAATAAAACAAACAAGTTTGTTTTTACCTTGTCGTTACCTCCAAGGATTCCTACTTCATAGATAGAGTAACC
>CALVJE010000022.1 GCA_944331725.1 uncultured Bacilli bacterium
TTACTCTATCTATGAAGTAGGAATCCTTGGAGGTAACGACAAGGTAAAAACAAACTTGTTTGTTTTATTTGTTCTTAAAGATAATTGATGAAAATGGCGAAGAAGTTTGGAGTGATAAATTTAAATTTGGATATGTTCATTTAGATAGTTTTAGAAAATTTGCTAATTCTAAAAATCTTAATATTTCATTATCTACTGATGAAACGGCAGCTTTATCTCTTGCTTCTATTTCTTATATTTCAATATTAAATGTTAAAGTAGGGTATGGGTTTTATTTACCTGAGTTATGTAGTGAAAAACAAATAGAGTATTTAGAAAAACATTTACCATTTTTTAAAGAAGAAGAAAATGAAGGTAAAATAGTAGATGTTGATATTTATTCTAAAGAAAAAGTTTATTACAACCATCAAAATTATCGTGATTTAAAAACGGAAGAAAAAATAGATATTCTTGAAAGAAAAAAGAACGGAGAAAGTTTAGTTACAGAACTTTTAGATGAAGAACTTAAAAGACAAAAAGAAATTATAGAATCAAAAAAGAAGTGATTTATATGCAAGACAAATATCATTTAACAAAAGAGAAAAATTTGTTTTTAGCAAAAGAAGAGCTAGTTTATAATATTTATAATAGTGTACTCCTTGAAGGAATTAATATAACTTATGAAGATACTAAGAAAGTTTTAGATGGAGTAAATGTACCTAGTTTAAGATTTGATGAAATAAATTGCATTTTAAATTTGAAAGATGGTTGGAATTTTACTCTTTCTAATATAGATGCTAATATTACTCTTGATTTTATTTGTAAAATAAATTCTTTTGTATCAAGAAATGAATCTTTAGATTGGGGTGTTTTAAGGACTGGAAAAGTTGGTATAAATGGAGTTGATTATATTCCTGATATTCCAAAAAAAGAAGATGTAATTACTAATATAGAAACTATTTTAAAAGAAGAAAATATTACTAAAAGAAGTTTAAATCTTATGCTCTATTTAATGAGAAATCAACTATTTTGGGATGGTAATAAAAGAACCGCTATGATAGTTGCTAACAAGCTTCTTATAAGTAATGGTTGTGGTATTATTTCTATTAAAGAAGATGATATCAATGAATTTAATAAACTATTAACAGAATATTATAATACTGGTAATAAAGACAAAATCATCTCTTTTCTATATGATAAGTGTATATTCGGCTTAGAGTTAAATAACACATAGAAACAAATCTATGTGTTATTTAGTTATTATTTAAAAAATAAGAGTTTTTAATATTCTTTGAGTATTTCTAAAATTATATTTAGCTACGTCTTTTAACTTTTCTTCACCATACTTATTAACTAATTCTTCTCCAACTTTATCAACTTCACTTCCAGCTCCTTTAGGAAGAGGTAGAGAAACTTCATCACATAATTTTTCAAACTCTTTTAAGAATATATATCTACTAATAATAGATGCAGCACCTACAGCTAGATTCTTATCCTCTGCCTTTTGAACGAAAGTAATACCTCTTTGAATATTAGGAACATCTTTAATATAATCATAGTATCTAGCTTCACTTGCAAATTCATCAACAATAATATAATCAACATCAGGCTTTAATTCATTGATTATCTGATAAAGTACTTTGTTATGCATAATAGCTTTTATCTTATTCATATTAATATCTTTGCTATACTTTTCATTATATTCTTTATTAGTTAGAATTAAACTGCGATAAGGAATCTTTTTTATAAGTTCTGGAGTTACTTTTAAAATAAATTCATCAGTTAGTTTTTTAGAGTCTCTTATCCCTAAGTCTTCCAAATACTTTACATTCTCTTTACTTACATAAGTAGCAGTTACGACAATAGGACCAAAGTAATCTCCTGTTCCTACTTCATCACTACCAACAGATGAACAGTTATGATATTTTAAGTCTCTTTCTTTTTCTTTCTCTTTTTCTTCCTTAGTATTAGATAAAAATGTCCCCCACATACTAGCATCTACATCTGCACTTGTTCCTTGAAACATTACCTTACCAGATTCATACATTGTAATAACAGTATCTTCATCTTTCGCTTGAAATACAACATAAGGGATCTTTTTATCACGCATTTTATCCTTATAATATTCTATCATTTTTTGTTTTACTTCATCATTTACTTTAATAACTACGTTCATAATTTTATCTCTCCTTAAAAAATATTATAGCATAGTTTAAAAAAATAGTTTATAATAAATATAAGGAGTGTGATATTATGAGCCCAAATATATTTAGTGTAATTATCATTTTACTTATTTTACTTTGTGGTATCTTAGGTAGTAAAAGGGGAATACTTAAAGAACTTGTTATAATTGTTGGAACAGTTGTTGTCTTTATACTTGCATTCTTCTTAAAAGACTTTTTAGCAGGTTTCTTCTGTACCTATTTACCATTTTTTAATCTTAGAATACCTTTAGGTAATTTAGTAAGTCTAAATATTATATTCTATCAATTAATAGCATTTCTAATACTAGTTATAGTATTTAGATTAATACTACAAATATTAGTAGATGTTACAGGTATATTTAGTAAAATTATTAATGCTACTATAATACTTGCTTTACCTAATAAACTTTTAGGATTTATTGTAGGATTATTAGAAGGATATATCTTAATATTTATTATTTTAAATGTAGTTGCACTTCCAATGAGTGGTAGTAACTTATTTATGGAATCTAAAGTAAGACAATTTATAGTTAATGATACCCCTATATTAAAAGATACTATGGGTGGATTAAACTATGTAATAGAAGAGACTTTGAGTCTTTCTAGTAAAGATGATCGTAATGCTAATGATCTAAAAGTAATTGATATTATGCTAAAATATAAAGTTGTTTCTACAGACTTTATGGATGATGTTAAGTCAACGGGTAAACTTGATAGTATAGAAGGAATTGATAGTGTAATAGATAAATATAGATAGGAGACAAGGAAATATGAATTATTTAGAAAATAGTGAAGATTTTGAAGATTTAATTAAAGAAGGGGATGTAATAGTAGATTTCTTTGCTACTTGGTGTGGACCTTGTAAAATGTTAAGTCCTGTACTTGAAGAAATTGCCGAGAAATTTCCTAGAATAAAAGTAGTTAAAGTAGATATTGATGAGTTTGATGATCTAACTAGAAGTCACGGTATTATGAGTGTACCTACTATGGAAGTATATAGAAATGGTACTTTAGTAAAAAAAGAAGTTGGCTATCACAATTTAGATGAAATAGTATCTTGGTTACCAAGGGACTAGTTAAAACTAGTCCTTTTCTTTGGTGCAACTAAAATTTTACATAAATTAACTAAAAATTGGTAGGACGCAACTAAGTTTTTTGATAAATTCTAAACAGAGGTGAGAAAAATGTTTTTTGCTAGTAATTTGCAAAAGTTAAGAAAAAGAGAAAATATGAGTCAAGAAGCTCTAGCTGAAAAATTAGATGTCACTAGACAATCTGTTTCTAAATGGGAAAGTGGAGCGAGTTATCCTGAGATGGATAAATTAATATCTATATGTAAGATATTTAATGTAGATATGGATACCTTAGTAAATGGAGATGTAGATATAGAAAAAGTAGATAAAGAAAGTTCTATCAATACTAAAGATTTATTAGATAAGTTTAATACTTTAATGAAAAAGATAGTATGTTTATTTGAAAGTATGAGTTTTAAAGAAATAATAGAGTTTTTAGTAACAGTATTTCTTTTAATATTAATTATATTAATAGGTACAATTCCTAAAGAATTAATTGAAAGTTTAATAGGTAATGGACTTTTATATGATATTGGTTATATTGGTCCTACATTAAATAATATATTTAGGTTAATAGTAGATATATTATATAGTGTATTTTCTATAGTAGTATTTATTTATGTATTAAAAATAAAATATTTAGATAGAATTAAGATTAAAGAAGATACTGATAAAGAGATTGTTGTTAAAGAAAAAGAGAAAAGAGTAGAAGAAGTAGAAAAGATAATTATTAAAGATAATAACAGTAGTAATTCTTTAACAAGAACACTTGCTAAAATAATTATTTATATAATTAAGTTCTTTGTAGTATGTTTTCTTGTTGTTCCTCTTATTTGTATTGTAGTATTTGCAGTAATGATAGGTTTTCTTGTTTTATTTGTAGTAAAAGGGCTACCTTTATTAGGTGTACTTTTATGGGTGATAGCAAGTTTAATAATTAGTGCGATATGTTTTGAAGTACCTTTAAACTTTGTTATTAATCATAAGAATAATTATAAAAGAATTATGATTACTTTACTTATATCATTAATAATAATTATTATTGGTTCTATTATCTTTGCTTTCAATTTCTTTTCTATTACATACGTAGATAGTTTACCTAATGATGTTAAAACTAAAGAAATTAAAGAGATTTATAATATGAATAGTGAGTTAACAATATATGATAATTATTATACTGATATAGAATATGTTATAGATGATAGTTTAACTGATAAGATAGAAGTAAGTGTTACTTATTATGATTATTTAATAGATAGAAATATAGAGATAGAACTTCATAATAATAATTTAACTATTTATGAAGATGGCCCTAAAGAACTTAGTTTTAATAAAATATTAGATAAAATAAGTGATGATTTTAAAGATAAGAAGATTTATAACTATGATAAATTAAATGAATATAAAGTTACTATTAAGAGTAGTAGTAATAATATAAATATAATTAAAAATAATTACTAATAATAGTAAAATTAAACTAAATGACACACTCACTATTGACTTGGTGTGTCATTTAATATAAAACTATATCATTGGTATAAAGATTAAAATATAATTAAAAATAATTCCTAATTAAGTTTAGGAATTATTTTTTCTTCTATATTATTAATAGTTACTATAGGTTTAAGATTATCTAATACATCTTTAGTTACTTCTATTATATAAGTGCAGTCTTCTTTATATATTTTATCTTTAATAAGACTATTTCTAAGTATATAATTAATTTCTTTTTCTAAAGAATAAGGAAAGGTAATAGAGAGATAGAAACCATTAATTAAATCTACTATAGTACTTTTATTAATAACTTCTTTAGTAGTATTAGAATAGGCTCTAATAAGACCTCCTGGTCCTAATTTAATACCACCAAAGTATCTTATAACTACTACTAAAACATTAACTAAATCATTACCTTCTATTACATTTAAAATAGGTATACCTGCTGTTTTATTAGGTTCTCTATCATCACTAAAGCCTTTATCATTAATTAATTTAAAAGCATAACAATAGTGAGTAGCATTTTTATATTCTTCTTTTATTTTAATTAAATTATCTTTAACATCATTAATAGATTCTATAGGAACAATAACACCTATAAATTTAGAATTTTTAATAGTTATTTCATATATTTCTTTAGATATAATACTTTTCATAAATTTTTCCTTTCATAATTATTATAACTTAATTTTACATATATGTATAACAAAATATAAGTAAGATACTTGCATTACCCCCCTGTATTTTGCATTATAATTTTAATAGATAAGATATAGGTATTAAGATAAATATCTTGGATATATTAAGTGGTAAGGGAGAAAAGTGTATGGAAACAAATAACAAAGGAAAAGAAATAATTATAGTAGGAGTATTACTATTATTAATGATAGTAATAATAGTAGGAACAAGTTATGCTGCTTTCCAGTATGGAAAAACAGTAAAGTAAACTCAATAACAACTGGATCTATAACAATGACTTATACTGAGACAGATAATACTATTTCATTAACAGGAGCATTACCTACTACAGATGCAACAGGAAAAGTGAGATTAACAGAAGGAGAATACTTTGATTTTACTGTAAGTAGTGAGATAGTAGGAGATGTAAATATAAACTATGAAATAAGTGCAAAAGATGTAACAACAGCTGAAAGAAAGATAGATGGAAGTAATATAAAGTTATATCTAACTAGATTAACAGAGACGGGCGAAGAAGAATTAATGACTCCTGAGACATATAATGAAGAGACAAGCGAAAATACATATACAGGAAGACCATCAGGAGAGATGAGTTCATATACAAGTAGTATGAATAGTAGTGAAAGTAATAGATATAGACTTAGAATGTATGTAACAGAAGAATATAATCCACAAGGAGATGGTGGCAATTTATCATTTAGTGTAAAGATAAATGTCTATGGTAAAGATGGATTAAATATAGAACCAAATAGACCAGAATTAGATAGTAATATGATAGCAGTAAGATATAATGGAAGTGAATGGGTAAAAGCAGATAGTAGTACAAATAACTGGTATAACTATGATAAACAGGAGTGGGCCAATGCAGTAACTGTTAGTAGTGATACATTATCAATATATCAAAGTGCGAGTATAGGAACAGTAGTAAATATGGATGATATAGAGACAATGTGGGTATGGATACCAAGATATAGTTATAGTATAGGAAGTGAAGATGGAACAAACTATTATGGGAAACAAGGAGATTATTTAAGTAGTACACCAACATTAGAATTGCCAGGAGAGATAGATGCAAAGTTTATTAGTAAAAATACAAAAGATAGAGGAAGTGCAAAATATATAGTAAGTTCAGGAATAGAAGAAAACAGTTGGTATACTCCAGATGCTTTTATATTTGGTGATGAAGAACTATCAGGAATATGGGTAGGTAAATTTGAAACTTCAAGCAGTAATCCTTCTGCAAGTAATGGAGGAGGAAATACTACTGATTTAGATGCAATGATAAAACCAAATGTAACTAGTTGGAGATATATAAGTGTGAGTAATGCTTTTACAGTATCACAAAAAATGAATGATAATGGAAATAGATATGGATTTAGTAGTAATGTAGATACCCATATGATGAAGAATAGTGAATGGGCTATAGTTGCTTATCTATCCCAATCAAAATATGGCAAGTTAGGAAACACTAATTTTACAGGATTAAGTAAAGAGATATATCAAAATAAATCAGATGCTTTTTTAACTGGTTGTAGTTATGGAAGTCCAAGTAATGCAAATACAGATTATGGATGCCAGTATACATATGATGTTGATATAAATGGAACAGGTGCATCAACCACAGGAACAATCTATGGAATATATGATATGAGTGGAGGATCATCAGAGTATATGATGAGTAATTATAACAATACAATAGGGAGTAGTGGGTTTAGCATAATGCCAAATGCAATATATTATGATAAATATACAACTTCTGATGTAAGCACCACTTGTAATGGAAACATCTGTTTATCGCATAGTCTATCAGAAACGAGTGGATGGTATAATGATTCTAGAACAATGATGAGTGAAGAGTCACCATTGTTAATGCGTGGTGGATTCTATCTTAGAGATTATTATGATGGTATATTTGCCTTTAGTTATACTAATGCTATAGGTGGCCCTGCTACTATAAATTCGTTCCGCCTCGTGATGAGTCCTAGTATATAAAGAATGTCTATTATTAGATATTCTTTTCATTTCCCATAATTTCCCATAATTCTTTTATATTTTATACACTTTTGATTGGTATGATGGATGTGTAAAAGAAAGGAAGTGGTAAATGTAGTAGAGATGTTTAAATTACGTTTACAACTATAGTTTTTTTACATAAATAGTAAAAGAAGGGAGAGTGATAGCCTAAGTTAATATAGGCAAAACCTTTATAAAATGATATACTAGGGGTAGGTGGTATTATGTATAAAATATGTTTAGTTGAAGATGAAACTGATTTGTTAGCTGTAGTTAAAATGTATTTAGAAAAAGCAGGCTATGATGTTGTTACCTTTACTAAAGGAGCTGATGCTATCAATTATATTGGTAATGACGTTGATGTCTGGATTCTAGATATTATGTTAGGAGATGATGTTAATGGCTATGATGTAATCAAAGCAATTCGTGAAAAATATCCCCTTGTTCCTGTAATTTTTACATCTGCAAGAGATCAGGATTTGGATCGAATTTTAGGCCTTGAGTTAGGTAGCGATGATTACATCACTAAACCTTATTCCAGTAAAGAACTTGTCTTAAGAGTTAATAATATTATAAAAAGAGTATATCAAAGTAATGATACTAAAACCTTAAATTATTTAGATTATACTATCGACTTAGATAAAAGAACTGTAAATATTAAAAATAAAGATATTAAACTTACTACTTTAGAATTTGATTTACTTGTATTATTAATTCAAAATATAAATAAAAGTTTTTCAAGAGAAGATATTCTTAATGCTATATGGGGAACTGATTACTTTGGTAGTGATAGAGCGGTTGATGATTTAGTTAGAAGACTTAGAAAGAAAATGCCTTTACTTAATGTTAATACTATATATGGATATGGGTATAGACTATCTTTATGAAAATATTTAATAAATTATCTCATCAATTATTAATATTAATAATAGTTGTCTTTCTAGCTTTCTTTATAACTTTATCTATTATCTTACCACAAGTAATCGTTCCATCCGCTGAACGGAATATTTATAGTTATTTAAGGGAGCCTCTTGAATTTGTTCAATCAGATATTGATACTGATTTAATTACTACCGAAATTGCTTACCTTTATAAAATAGACAATACAGTTGCATATTCAGATAATATTCACGATATTATTGACTTTAAAAATGTCAATGAAATTATGAATGCTTTTACCGATAATTACGGAAAATTTATATATAAAAACCAAATTTATTATTATTATACACTCCATAATGATGATGTTACTAAAATAGCTCTTACCAATGATACTTATATTGAGAAGACTAAACAGGATATACTTGATGCTGTTCTACCAGTAGTTATGGTAGCTTTTCTAATAATAGCCCTTATCTTAATACTATGGGGAAGCTTAATTGTAAGAAAAATAGAAAAGTTAAAGAATAAAATAGATAATATAGACAATGACAATTATGATCATACGCTTAGTTTTTGGCTTGATGATGAAATGCGTTCATTAGAAATGGCTATTGAAGATATGCGAATTTCTTTAAAAGATCAAGAAGAATATCGCAATCAAATGTATCAAAATATTTCACATGATTTTAAAACACCTCTCACCGTAATAAAATCATATATAGAAGCTTATAATGATAAGATTGAAGATGCTAATACTGTAATAGATGTTATTAGTGAACAAACTGAAAAGCTTGAATTAAAAGTTCATTCACTTCTTTATTTGAATAAATTAGATTATTTAAAAGAAAATAAAAATGTAGTATATGAGTTAGTAGATATTAAGAAGATTATTGATACTGCGATTAAAGAATTTAAGTTTAGAAGAAAAGATGTTAAATTTATTGTAAGTTATGATAAATTTAGTAAATTTTATGGTACTTATGATTACTTCGAAACTGTTATAGATAATATTCTTGCTAACTTTATGCGATATGCAGATACTACAATAAAAATAACAATTAAAAATAACCGTTTAACCTTATATAAT
The DNA here is from genome assembly GCA_944331725.1 of uncultured Bacilli bacterium. The sequence goes on from CALVJE010000022.1 coordinate 9,432, forward strand.
GATGGTCCTAATATAGAAGATACTCTCCTTGAAGGAATCTTTACTCCGTTCCGGAAAGGTATTAAGGGTGAATTTGGATTGGGACTTTCAATAGTCAAAAAAACCTTATTACTAATGAACTATGATATTAAAATTAAAAACGAGAAAAAAGGTGTATCCTTTGTTATAAGTAAAAAGACTTCTAAATAATAATAGAGGTCTTTTTGGTTATATTAATAATGGGTGATTAGATGACTATATTAATAACGGGTGCTAGAAGTAATATTGGTTACAATATTGCAAAATTACTTGCTAGAAGGGGACATATTGTATATGCAGGATGTAAAACTAAAGAAGAAGTTAAAACTTTAGAAGAGAAAATTAATAAGGAAAAGATTATTATGTTTCCAATAGTTTTAGATTTAATTAAAGATAATTCTAAATTAATAGATAGTCTTGATATAGATTGTTTAGTATTACAAGCATCTATTAGTAATGGAGGTAGTGTTTTAGAAATAGCTAATGATAGATTTAATGAAGTTATTGATGTTAATATAAAGGGTAATTTTAGACTTTTACAACAGTTTATTAGATATTGTTATTATAATAAAAAGTCAGGTAAAATCTTTCTTACTTCTTCTTTGGCAGCTTTTCTACCATTGCCATATTTATCTACTTATACATCAAGTAAACTTTATTTAATTAGCCTTGCTAATACTCTTAGATTAGAACTTTTATATCAAAAATTAGATGTTAGTATATCCTTAATCTTACCAGGAGCCTATTACACAGGTTTTAATGATTTAATGATAGATAATAAAGAATTAGATAATTATATAATAAAATCTAAGGCTTTAAAAATGACTAAATATCAAAGAATATTTTTTAGTCTAATAGAAAAGTATGATTATAGTGATTTAGTTAAAGATGTTGTTAAAAATATAGAAAAAGATAATCCTAGTTACATTATTAGTAGACCAATATTAGAAAAAATATTTACTAAAGTGTATGTCATTATTAAAAGTATTATAGTATAATATTAAAAGAAACAAAGAAAGACAGTGATTTTATGCTAGAAGAGAAAATAGATCTTTATATAGAAGAAGTAAGAGAGAAGAATAAGGATAAATTAATGGATTATAATAAACTAATCGCTAAATGTCCTTTTATTACTAATAAAAAAGAATTAGATATTGCTAAAAAGAAATTAGAAGAGTTAGATGAAGAGAATTTAGAGTTTTATAATCATATTATAGATTTAATTAAAGATAAGAATACTGATTTAAATAGTTTATATCTTTTATATAAAGAATATAACGATGTTGAGATAATTAGAGATTTACTTGCTGAAGAGATTTATAATAAAGAAATAGAACTTGATACTACTAAGAAAAATTTTAATAAAGATAGTGATAATGTTAAGGAAGTTGAAAAAACTGTTAAAGAGTTAAAGTCTATGAGTGGTATTTTAGATAATTTATCTAAAACTATTAGTGTTGATTTAGATGATATGTTTGTAAAAATAGAAAGAGAAGAAGCTAAGAAGTTAGGATTTGGTATGAAAGCATTACTTGCTATTGGTAGTTTTCTATCTTTTAAAAATAATAAAAATATTTTGGGAACAGTTCTTGTTAGTTATCTATCTTATAAAGTTATTAGTGAGCTAGCATCTTCTAGTAAAAATAGTTATATAGATTTATGTGAAGAATATATAACTACTTTAGAAGGATATAAAGATGATTTAGAAGATTTAGAAAAGGGTTTAATTAGTAATTTAGATAATATAGAAAGCTTAGAAAAGAAATTAAAAGATAAATATAAAGCTTATTTAGAAGAAAGAGAATTTAAGAATTTATTTAGTATTATTGATAAGATAAAAGATAGTGTTAAGAGTAGTTTAAAAGATGTAGATAAATCTTTAGATAATGCTAATAGAAGTATAGATGAATCTAAAGTAAAAGTTAAAAGATTGGAAGAGTAATTATGTTTAATGAATTTGTTGATGATGAGACTTTTTATAATAAAGAATATTTTAATGATAAGTTTCCTAATACTTCTTATTATTTAACTTTTAGAGATTGTATTTTTACAAATATTGATTTTAGTAGTTGTGATTTAGAAAGAATAGATTTTAAATCTTGTAAATTTAAAAATTGTGATTTTCGTAATGCTAATTTTAGTAATAATGGTATAAGAGATTTAACATTTATTAATTGTAATTTACTTGGAATAGATTTTAGTAGTAGTACTCTTATAGATTCTATTATTGAAGATTCTAATTTAGATTATAGTAATTTTTCATTAGTTAAATTCAATAATTTTAAATTTAATAATTGTTCACTAAAATATGCTAGTTTTAATGAAGTTAAATTTAAGAAAATGGAATTTAATTATTGTAATTTAGAAGAAGGAGAGTTTTTACATACATCATTAGATAAAATAAAATTAAATACAAGTAATATTAATAATATTAAAGTATCTATAGAAGATTTAAAAGGAGTTGTTGTTAATATGAGAGGGGCTTTAGATTTAAGTCTTTTATTAGGTATTAAGATAGAAGAGAGTGATTAGATGAATATATATGCTCATAGAGGTTTATTTGATAATAAAAAAATAGTAGAAAATACTATTCCTGCTTTTAAAAGAGCTTTAAAAGAAGATCTTAATATAGAACTTGATATTAGACTAACTAAAGATAAGAAAATAATTGTCTTTCACGATGATAATTTAAAACGTCTTACTGGAATTGATAAATTAGTTAAAGATACTACTTATGAAGAATTAAAAAAAGTTAAACTGTTAGATACAGATTTAACTATTCCTACTTTAGAAGAAGTATTAAATTTAGTTAGTGGTAAATGTATTTTATTAATAGAAATAAAAGAGTTATTTTCTACTACTTCTCTTGCTAAATTAAATAAGTTATTACTTGATTATAATGGAAAAGTTCTATTACAATCATTTAATCCTTTTGTAATTAAAAGAATCAGTTTAAGTAGTCTTGGAAGATATAGTATAGGGATTTTACTTGCTAATAAATATAAAGGAATAAAAGAGGGGTTTTATAATTTGTATATTTATAATTATTTATTAAAAAGAAAATACTGTGATTTTATTTCTAGTCCAATGGAATTAGTATTTAAAGTTAAAGAAAAGTCAGATAAAGAATTATTTATTTGGACTATAAAGACTAAAGATGAGTTTATAAAGTATAAAAAATATAGTAATAATTTAATATGTGAAGAGAAAGGAATTATTAAAAAGTAAAAAACAACCTAAATGGTCGTTTTAAAAATCATATTGGTAGCGAGAGGTGGATTTGAACCCTCGACCTTTCGGGTATGTGCAAAATATCAAAAAAGCCTTTATTTTTAAGGCTTTTTATTATTTGTAAAATTTGAGTAAGTTTGAATAGATTTGATTAAATATAAGTAAATTTGAATTATTTTTTATAAAAAATAACTAAAATATAACTACAAATTTTTTATATTTAATCAATAAATTGTAATTTGAATTTATTTTTTTAATACTTTATTTAATGTTTTAATATGTTCTTCGGGATTAATCAGTGCATCTTCACAATGACCTTTTCCTTTTAAACAAATAGTAGTAGTATTTTGATAGTTTTTCTTCAAATAATGTGC
>CALVJE010000023.1 GCA_944331725.1 uncultured Bacilli bacterium
TCTCGCAATTTAAGTATATCATATTTCTTTAGTTTTGTGTTAATTATTTATTTATTTATTTATGGCTGAGTAGTAACGTCTAGTTGTAGATACTTTATTCTTTTTTTGCAAAAAATATTGCTTTTATAATTAAATCTATGCTATAGTTATCATAGAAGGAGGTTAGATACAAGATGAAGGATAATAATTCTAAACAAGTATTATTATCAGTGTTAGGTGTTGCAATTTTAATTGTAGCTGTAGTGGGAGTATCATTTGCAGCATTTAGTTATAGTAAAACAGGAGAAAAGGTTAATACAATTACAACTGGTACTATTACAATGAGTTATAGTGAGACAACTAATGGTATTAATTTAACAAATGCCCTTCCTATGAGTGATGGTGTAGGTATGACTTTAAGTGAAGAAAATCAATATTTTGATTTTACTGTAAGTGCAACTATAGCTGGTAATACAACAATTAATTATGCAATTACTGCAACAAAAGAAGCTGATAGTACTATTCCAGATGAAGGAGTTAAAGTATATTTAACTGATATGGATGGGGATGCTGATGACGAAATATTAGCTCCAACTAAAGTTTCTGAATTAGATGTAACTTCAAGTGATGTTTCAACAGCACCAGATGATCAATATTTATTAACATCTAATACATTTAGTGCTACTAGCTCACATGATTATCGTTTAAGAATGTGGGTAGCAGATGACTATGTAGTTGGTACTGATGCTCAAACTTACAAGCTTAGAGTAAATGTATATGGTTCAGCAGCTGCTCAATAGAAAAAACATAATTATATAAAAGTGTCTAATATCTGACACTTTTTTCTTTTTTTAGAAAAGTAATTGCTATTTTAGTTAGTTTTATGCTATAGTTATATTGTAGAAGGAGGTTAGACAAAAAGATGAAAGATAATAATAATTCAAAACAAGTATTATTATCAGTGCTTGGAGTAGCCATTTTAGTTATAGCTGTTGTAGGAGTTTCATTTGCAGCATTTAGCTATAGTAAAACAGGAGAAAAAGTTAATACAATTACAACTGGTACTATTTCAATGAATTATGTTGAAGGTGAAAATGCTATTAACTTAACTAATGCACTTCCTATGACTGACGATGTTGGTAAAGCTTTAGCTGATACAAATCAATATTTTGATTTTACAGTAAGTGCAAATATTACTGGTACTACTACAATTAATTATGCTATTACTGCTACTAAAGAGGAAGGAGATAGCACTTTACCTGATACTGCTGTTAAAGTATATTTAACTGATATGGATGGGGATGCTGATGACGAAATATTAGCTCCAACTAAAGTTTCTGCTTTACAAAAAACTACAAGTGATGTTTCAGGTGCACCAAATGGTCAATACAAGTTAACATCTGATACATTCTCTGCTTCAAGTTCACATGATTACCGTTTAAGAATGTGGGTAGCAGATGATTATCAAGTTACTGGGGCATCAGCAACTTACAAACTTAGAGTAAATGTTTATGGTACTGCTGCTGCTCAATAGAAGTAGTTAGCATTAAAAAGTGTCTAATCTCTGACACTTTTTTCTTTTTTTTAAAAACAGATTGATTTAGTTCGTATTTTTATGATATAGTTATATTGTAGAAGGAGGTTAGACAATAAATGAAGAACAATAATAACAATTCAAAACAAGTGTTATTTTCAGTATTAGGTGTTGCTATTTTAGTTGTAGCTGTAGTGGGAGTATCATTTGCAGCATTTAGTTATAGCAAAACAGGAGAAAAAGTTAATACAATCACAACAGGTACTATTTCTATGAATTACACTGAAGGTGAAAATGCTATTAACTTAACAAATGCTCTTCCAATGACTGATGATGTTGGTAAAGCATTATCTGATGAAAATCAATATTTTGATTTTACAGTAACTGCTAATATTACTGGTACAACTACAATTAATTATGCAATAACTGCTACAAAAGTAGATCCAGATAGTACTATTCCAGAAGCTGGTGTTAAAGTATATTTAACTGATATGGATGCAGATGGCGATACTCCTATTTCTGGATATGAAACACCAAAGAAGGTTAGTGAATTAACAAAAACTTCAAGTGATGTTTCAGGTGCTCCAAACGGTGATTATAAGCTTACAAGTGGAACATTTAATGCAACAACTACACACAAGTATCGCTTAAGAATGTGGGTAGCAGATGATTATCGAGTTACTGGTACTTCACAAGCATTTAAATTAAAAGTAAATGTTTATGGTACTGCTGCTGCTCAATAGAAGTAGTTAGTATTAAAAAGTGTCTAATCTCTGACACTTTTTTCTTTTGTTTGAAAATTAATTGCTTTAGGCATACTTTTTATGATATAGTTATTATTGTAGAAGGAGGTTAGAAAGTGAAAGAAAATAATTCTAAACAAGTATTATTATCAGTACTTGGAGTAGCAATTTTAGTTGTAGCTGTAGTAGGTGTATCATTTGCAGCATTTAGTTATAGTAAAACAGGTGAGAAAGTTAATACAATTACAACTGGTACTATTACAATGAGTTATAGTGAGACTACTAATGGTATTAATTTAACTAATGCTCTTCCAATGACAGATGGAGTTGGTAAAGCTTTAGCTGATACAAATCAATATTTTGATTTTACAGTAAGTGCAAATATTACTGGTACTACTACAATTAATTATGCAATTACTGCTACTAAAGAAGTAGATAGTACTTTACCAGAAGATGGAGTTAAACTTTATTTAACTAATATGGATGATGATGCTGATACTCAAATAATGGCACCAACTAAATTTAATGCTATACCTAAAACTACAGCTGGTGAAGAATCTAGTGCTCCAGCTGATCAAGCAGAGCTATATAATGGAACATTTAATTCTACTGATTCACATGATTATCGTTTAAGAATGTGGGTAGCAGATGACTATTCAGTTACTGGTACATCTCAAACTTTTAAAGTAAGAGTAAATGTATATGGTGCTGCAGCAGCTCAATAGGATTTTAAGTCATAAAGTGTCTAATTTCTGACGCTTTTTTCTTTTTAAAAATGTTGCTTTAGTTATTCTTTTTATGCTATAGTTATATTATAGAGGAGGAGATAAGATGGAAAATAATAACTCTAAGCATGTGTTATTATCAGTATTAGGTGTTGCTATTTTGATTGTAGTTGTTGTTGGAGTTTCATTTGCAGCATTTAGTTATAGTAAAACAGGTGAGAAAGTTAATACAATTACAACTGGTACTATTACAATGAGTTATAGTGAGGCAACTAATGGTATTAACTTAACTGAAGCTTTGCCTATGAGTGATATACAAGGAAAAGCTTTAACTGGTACTAATAATGTTTTTGATTTTACAGTTTCTGCTACTATTCAAGGCTCTGGAGAGACTACTATTAATTATGCTATAACAGCTACTAAGGAGTCAGGTAGTTCTTTAGCTGATTCTGCTATAAAAGTTTATTTAACTGATATAACTTCTGGTGGAGATACTGAGGTTTTAGCACCAACTAAAGTTTCTGCTTTACAAAAAACTACAAGTGATGTTTCAGGTGCACCAAATGATCAATATAAACTAACATCTGGAACATTCAATACAACAACTACAAAAAAATATCGTTTAAGAATGTGGGTAGCTGATGATTTTTCAGATTTGAATGCTTCAGGTAGTTATAAATTAAGAGTAAATGTATATGGTGCCGCTCCTGCACAATAGGATTAAATTTTTACAAGTGTCTGTTAAAAGACACTTTTCTTTTGGATAAATTTCTTGATAAACTTTTCTAGCTGTGTTATATTTTTATCATAGAGGAGGGAATGAAGTGGAGAATAAAAAAAATAACTCTAAGCATTTATGGCTTATTATTATTTGTGTGTTACTTTTAATTTTAGCTGTTATTGGTATATCTTTTGCGGCTGTATTTTATAGTAAAACTGGTGAAAAAGTAAATAGAGTTACAACAGGTACTATTACAATGAGTTATAGTGAAAATACTAATGGTATTAATTTAACTGAAGCTTATCCTACTAATGATGATATTGGTATGGCTTTAAATCAAGAAGATCAATATTTTGATTTTACAGTTTCTGCTACTATGGGTGGTAATGTTATAATTAATTATGTGATTACAGCTATTAAGGAAGATGGTAGTACTTTACCAGATAATGCTATTAAAGTGTATTTGACAGATATGGGTAATGGTGATAAACAAGTATTAGCACCAACTAAGATTTCAGATTTACCTGTTACAAATGGAAGTCAAACTACTGCACCAGATGGACAATATATTTTAACAACTAGTAATTTTAATACAACAAGTTCACGTAATTATCGTTTAAGAATGTGGATATCTAGTGATTATAAACTTCCTGAGGATATTAGAACTTACAAATTAAGAGTAAACGTATATGGTGCTGTTGCAGTTTAAAGTGTATAAACTTACACTTTTTTCTTTACCTAAAAAAATTCCTGTGATACAATTAGTTTATGATAATAAGGGAGTGTTATTATGGAATATAATGATGATGAACTTAAAAGAGAAAGTAGCGGAAAGTTATTTGTAATCGTTATTGCACTTTTAATTTTAATTTTTACTTTTATTGGTATTTCTGTTGCCACTTTTACCTATACTAAAGAAAAGGATAGTATTAATACCATTAAAACTGGAAATGTTTATCTTAATTATACTGAGGATAATAATGGAATAAATATTACTAATGCTTATCCTGTTAGTGATGAAGTAGGAAAAACTTTAACTGATGAAAATTATTATTTTGACTTTACAGTTAGAGGTAATTTTACAGGAGATTTGGTGGTTAATTATGAAGTAGCTGCTGAAAAAATTGAAAATTCTACTCTTTCTGATGATGAAGTTAAATTGTATTTAGAAAGAAAAGTTGATGATTCTTATGAAGAAGTAATGGCTCCTAAGAATTTTACACCTTTAAAGGAAAGCACAGATTTGGGTACTTTAGCGGGAGCAATGTTACTTGATAAAGGTAGTTTATCTAAAAATAGTGAAGTTAATTATCGTTTAAGAATGTGGGTAGCAGATACAACTATTTTGGGTGAATTTGAGAAGACTTTTGGGGTTAGAGTTTCTCTTAAAGCACAAGTAGATTTAGATAATTAAAGTATTTTTCATTTCTTTTTTTGCGTATATATAAGAATATAAGAGGGTGATATATAAATGAAGATGTCTAAAAATGATTGGCTATTAAAAATTAAAAAAACTCTTCATTTTATTACAACAGTACTTATGTATTCAATATGTCTAATAATGATTATTGTTTTCTTAGTTTTTGTTGTTAACTTTATTGATAGTCAACATAATATTAAAGCAGGTAATAATAAAAAATCATTGTTTTCTGCATATACAATAGTTAGTCCTAGTATGGTACCTTCTATTAATGTTCTAGATGTTGTAGTTACGAAAAGAGTTGATAGTCCTGAAGATTTGGAAAAAGGAGATATTATTACATTTAATTCTACTGATTATAGATATTCTGGTGTTACAGTTACTCATAGAATTCAAAATATAGAGAAAACAAGTAGTGGAGAGTATTTATATACTACTAAAGGTGATAATAATAATACTCCAGATTCTTCTAGAATTAGTTTTAATGAAATTTATGGTAAAGTGTTATTTAGAATTCCTAAGATAGGATATATACAATATTATTTAAGTTCAATTTTAGGATGGGTTGCAATTATAGTTGTTCCTGCTGTTATGATTATTGGCTATGACCTTTATAAGATAATTAAAGAATTAAAGACGCCTGATAAGGAATCTTCAAATACTAATAAATTAAAAAAAGTAAAAAATAAAGTAAAAAAAGAAAAGAAAAGGAGATTTAGTAAATGAAAAAGATGATATTGTTAATTTTAGCAGGGATTGCTTTGTTTGCTTTTATTTTTTCTACTTCTATGCTTTGGTATAATTTTTTCTATGATAATGATGGAGAAAATAGTACAGTTAGTTCTTTAGAAGTTAGATTAGATGAAGCAAATAATATAATTAATGAGGATGGTTTAATACCGTTAGATGATGAGACTGCTAAAAGTTTAGAGCCATATAGTTTTGAAGTAGAGAATACTAATTCAACGCCTTCTACTTATAATGTAATATTAGAGGATACTATAATTAGTGATGATGCTAGTTATAGTAGTAAAGAATTGCTTTCAAGAAGTCAGTTAAAATATCAATTATCTCTTAATGGTAAGGTTATAAAGACTGGTAGATTAAGTGATATTAAAAATAATATTTTAGATACTAGAAATATTAGTGAGAATAGAACTAACAATTATGAGTTACGGATATATGTAAGTGAAGATGCAGTAAATACTGATTGGCAAAATAAGTATTATCACTTTAATATTAATGTACAAATGGAGGTAGAATAATGAAAAAAGTATTATTAGAATATGCAAATTTAATTGCATATACGATTACAGGACTTATTTTTGGACTTTCGTTTTTTCTAATATTTATTAATTTTTATCATATGGAAGAGATTAATACACCTGCTGATGTCAGTGCTTATAATGCTACTAATAAACAATTAATTAATGATAAGATTGCAACTATTAAAAATAATATTAGTGTTTATGATCAAAGTAGTTATACTGGTAGTCTTAATATTTATGGACTTAATACTGCTAAAATTAAATTAGAAGAATGTGTAAAGGCTTTAGAAAGTGAAGATTTTGTTAAATATTTTGATCAAAATACTGTATATGTAAAAGATGTATATGATTTTTCTATAGATTTTAAGAATATAGTTTTAAATGATTGTTTAGTTATGCAACTTAAATCTATGTTTAGTACTGATACTATTGCAACTTTACCTAATTATAATATTATAAAACCATATGTTGATTTGAATATTGATAATTTACTTGATTCTTCTAGTTATGTTCAATCTAATTTAGAGAATGTAGATCATTACTATTTTAGTACAGATATTAATAAAGCTAATTTCTTTGATTTAACTGAAGATAGCTATGCTGATATTATGAATACTTATCAAAATTCTTTGGATTTGTTAGTAGAAGTGTCTAATTGGTATAGATCAGTAGTAGTGGGAGGTTAAAAATGAAAAAAATATTTAATTATATGTTTTATGGACTTAAGTTTTTGTTTTTAATTGGTGCTTTTGGTTTAACTTTATTTATTATGATTAGGATGAATGTACGTCTTGAGAAAAGTATGGTTAGTATTTTACCAGTATTTATACCTTTTGTTCTTTTATTAGTTGTATTTATTATTAATATGATTTTTAAACAAAAAGGTGTTAGTGATAATTTATTCTATAATATTACTTGTTGTTTAGTTTTTGCTACTATTATATTTGTATGTTATAGAGCAATGTTTGATACTAATATGGTTCTTAATGAAAAATATGGTTATGGTGTCGATTTTAACTTTTTTGATAATTTTGTAGCATATATTAATATTATGCTTTATGGTTTGTTTATTGCAAATATATTCTTTATGTTTAAAGAAAGGGAAAATGAAAAGCCTAAGAAAGTAAAAGCTTAGGCTTTTTTTCTTTGTTTAAAAGTTATACTATCAATGCTATATAATGTTTGATATAATAAAAATAAATAAGAAAAGTATGATTGAGATTAATATATATTTTGTTTATTAGGTGAGGTTTGATATTATGAATGATTTTAAATTTAAGAAAAAATTTGGTCAGAATTTTTTACAGAATAGAGAAATTATTAAAAAGATTGCTGGTACAGGTGAAGTGATGGACAATTCATTAATTATAGAAGTAGGTCCTGGTAGCGGTAATTTAACAGTAGAACTTGCTAATATGTATAGTTCTAGTAATATTCTAGCTTATGAGATTGATAATAGTTTAGAAGATATTCTTTATGATAGATTAAGAGATTATTCTAATGTAAAAGTGTTATTTACTGATTTTTTGAAACAAAATATAAAAGAAGATATTTCTATTTATAATTTTAAAGAATTATATTTTATTAGTAATGTACCATACTATATAACTACTCCTATACTTTTTAAATTAATTGATAGTGAGCTTAGTTTTAAACGAATAGTTATGATGGTTCAAAAAGAAGTTGGAGATAGATTTTGTAGTAGTGTTTCTAAAAAAGAGTATGGAGCTCTTACTGTTATTTTAAATTATTTTTTTGTAGTAAAGAAAGAATTTATTGTTGATCGTAATCAATTTTATCCTAAACCTAATGTAGATAGTGTTGTTGTTTCTTTTACTAGAAAAAAAGAATTAGAAAATCTTATTGATAAAGAACATTTTATTAAACTGGTACATAATAGTTTTCAATTTAGGAGAAAAACTTTGCGTAATAATTTAAAAAAATATAATCTTTCTATTATTAATAATATTCTTAATAAATATGGATATGATTTAAATGTTAGAGCGGAAACTTTAGATTATAAGATATTTGTAGAGATTTCTAATGCTTTAGTGGAAGAATAATTTATTTTTTTAAACATAGAATTTATTGGGTGATTTTATGTTTAAAATAGGCGATTATGTTACTAGGAAATCATATAATAATGATATTTTGTTTGTTATTGTTAATATTAGTAATAATGTTGCAGATTTAAAAGGTGTTGATGTTAGACTTTATGCTGATAGTAATTTAGATGATTTAGAAATTGCTAGTACTGATATTGTTTCTAAAACTGATATTAATGATAGAGAAGAAGCTTTAAAGATTAAAGATATGTTTAGTTTGAATCGTGGGGAGTATTTTTACTTGCCAGGTAGAGTATTACAGTTAGACGGTGATAAAAACTATCTTAAAAGATGTATAGATTTTTATAAAGATTTACATCTTGAAGCTTATGGTGTCAATTTAGATGAAGATGATTTTGAAAAAGAAGTTATAAATTGTTTGGAAAAATATAAACCAGATATTTTAGTTATTACAGGACACGATTCTTTTAAAAGAAATAAAGATAAAAAAGAAATAGATAGTTATCAGAATTCTTTAAATTTTGTTAAGACAGTTTTAAAGGCTAGAGAATATGAGAGAAATCAAGACAAACTTATAATAATTGCTGGTGCTTGTCAGTCTTTTTATGAGGATTTAATTAAAGCAGGTGCAAATTTTGCTTCTAGTCCTAAGAGAGTTAATATTCACGCTCTTGATCCTGCTATTATTGCTAGTGCTGTAGCTTTATCTCCTAAGAATAAAGAAATAGATTTAATAAAATTACTTTCAAAGACGCATTATGGTAGTGATGGAATTGGTGGTATCATTTGTAATGGTGTTATGTATGTGGGGTATCCTAGATGAATGTTGAGAAAGTAAGAGAAGAAGTTAAATTAAAAACAGGAGAAGTCTTACATTTTAAATTTAATGGTAGTAGAAATCAAAAACAGGAATTTGATGGAGAAATTATAGAGACATATTCTGCTATTTTTGTTGTGAAGTTAGTAAATGATGATAATATTAAGTCTTTTTCTTATAATGACTTAATTACTTCTAGTTTAGAGATTATTAAGTGATATATTTTGATAATATTCTTAAAAATGACTTGCAAAAGTTAGGTAACTGTTATAGAATTAGATTATAAAGACTTATTATTAGGAGGAAACATATGAAAATTACATCTGTAAATGTACGTAAAATTGAAAAAGAGGGAAGTCGTATGAAAGGAATAGCATCTGTTTTAATTGATGATTCATTTGCTGTTCACGACATTAGAATAATTGAAGGAGATAATGGCTTATTTATCGCTATGCCTAGTAGAAAAACACAAGCTGGTGGATATAGAGATATTGCACATCCTATTAATCCAGAAGTTAGAGCGATGTTTCAAGATAAGATTATTGAAGCTTATAACAATATAAAAGAAGAAAAAGAAGAGGAATAATCTTCTTTTTTTTAGCATATCATTTAGTAGGTGATGATATGGAAAGTAAGGAAGCAATTATTAATAATTATAATCATAGTATTACACTTACAGAAAGAAAGAATTTACTTATTACAGGAGTTAAAAAAATAGAGAATTTTGATAGTGAAGAGTTTTTACTTGAAACAGTTATGGGTTTTTTAGTTGTTAAAGGTGAAGAGTTGGAACTTGTTAAGTTAGATACTCTTGCTGGTAATGTTTCAATAAAAGGATTAATAAAGGGCTTTTCTTATATGGATGATAATAGTAAAAAAGTAAAAGAAAATAATAGTGTTTTTAATCGTTTATTTAAATGACTTTAGGTGAACAGGTATTTTCTATAGTTTTTTCCTTCATTTATGGTATGATTTTATCATTACTTTATAATTTTAATTATAATTTATTATTTAGTAAGACAAAGATTGCTAAGGTTATTTTTAATATATTGTTTGTATTAGATTTAGTTTTAATATATTTTCTTATTATAAAAAAAATAAATGGAGGTATTATTCATCCATATTTCTATTTATTAATTATTTTAGGATTTGCTTCTTGTTTTGATGTTAGTAAAAGATTGAGAAAGATTCTAAAAGTTGATAAAGATGTGCCTAAAAGTGTAAAATAAGACTAGAAAAGATTGAACTAGTCTTTTTATAATATTATAATATATGTTAGGAAAGTGGGTGTTATAATGGCTAAAAGAAAAAAGAAGAAAAAATTAGGTCCAGTGCTTTTACTTGGTATTTCTTTTGCTGTTATTACATTTACAACTTTTACAATTTTTAAATATTGGACTGAGATATATAATAAATATCAAGAAAAAGGGGAACTTAAAAAAGAACTTGCTTCTTTAAAAGATAAAGAAGAGGAATTGGAGTCTGATGTTAATAAGTTGCAAGATTCTGATTATGTGGCTAGGTATGCTAGAGAAAAGTATTATTATTCTAAAGATGGAGAACTTATTTTAAAAATACCTGAAGAAGATGAACAATAGATGTGGAGGCTTTTTAATGGATGTAGTGGAACTATATAAAGATATTAAAATAAATGATGGTGATGTTTTAGTTTTTGGATGTAGTTATGGACCTGATTCTATGGCTTTATTTAAAACTTTGTTAGAACTTAGAGAAAAATATGATATTAGATTAATTTGTGCTCACGTTAATCATAGTAAAAGAAGTGCTAGTGAAAAAGAGAAAATAGAATTAGAAGAGTTTTGTAATAAACATAATGTAGTCTTTGAATATATGAAAATAGAGAAATATGGCGATGATAATTTTCATAATGAAGCGAGAAATATTAGATATCAATTCTTTGATGAAGTTGTTAAGAAATATAATGCTAATTATCTTTTAACTGCTCATCATAGTGATGATTTGATGGAAACTATTTTAATGAGAATTGCTAGAGGTTCTACACTTAAAGGTTATGCTGGGTTTAAGAAGTTTGTTAAGATGGATGGTTATTGTATTTATAGACCTTTTATTTCTGTTACAAAAGATGAACTTCTTAATTATTGTCATAAATATAATATTCCTTATGCAATAGATGCTAGTAATAATAGTAGTGTGTATACTAGAAATAGGTATAGAAAAGAAGTCTTACCTTTTTTAAAGAAGGAAGATAAAAATATTCATTTAAAATATTTGAAATTTAGTAATCTTTTAAATAATGCTGATGATTTTATAGAAGAAGAGGCTTCTAAAGCGATAAAGAGAGTTATTTTAGATAATAAGCTTTATATTGATAAGTATTTAGAGCTTAATAGATTTTTACAGAGAATAGTTTTAGAAAGGTTTATTTCTTCTTTTTATCAGGATGATCTTATATTGATAAATGATAAACATTTAGATTTGATAGAGAAGATTATTAATAGTAAAAGAAGTAATAGTATTGTTAATTTACCTAATGAGGTAGAGGTTGTTAAAAGTTATAATGAACTTACTATTAGTCGTAATCCTTCTTTAATAAGTAGTTATGAAATAGAGATTAGTGATGAAGTGCTTCTTCCTAATGGCCATAAATTAAAGAAATTAAATGAAGTTTTAGGTAATAGTAATAATATTATTAAACTTTCTAGTAAAGAAGTAACTTTACCTTTGATTGTTAGAACAAGAAAGATTAGTGATGTTATGGCTATTAAGGGTGGAGGTCATAAAAAAGTTAAGGATATTTTTATTGATGCTAAGATACCTTTGAAGGAAAGAGATATGTGGCCTATTGTTGTTGATAGCTTAGGACATATAGTTTTTGTGCCAGGATTAAAAAAATCTAAATTTGATAAGACTAATAATGATTTTTATGATATAATACTGAGATATGAATAGAAAAAGGAGAGATTTTTGTGAATGTAAATAAAAAAGTTGTAAAAAAAGGTTTACTTCCATATGTCTTTTTGTTGTTAGTAATGCTTGGGGTTTTTTACTTTGTAAGTGTTGCTAGTCAAAAAGTAAATGTATTAACTTATGATGAATTTATGAAGGAACTTTTTGATAAAACTGTTGAAAGTATTGAAGTAACTCCAAGAGAAAGAGCACAGGTTTATGAAGTTACTGGTAAATTAGATGATTATCAGGAAAATGAAACTTTCTTTGCGAGAATTCCACTATCTGATCAAGTTATGAAAAAATTAGTAGAAGCTAGTGAAGAAGATGATTTTGAATTTGTTAGTAATGGAGATCCTGAAGCTAGTACTTTCTTGTTAGTACTTGTTAATTTCTTGCCTATTATCTTACTACTTGTTGTTGGATTTTGGTTTTTAAACAAACAAATGGGTGGTGGAAAGAATTCTTTAGACTTTGGTAAGAGTAAAGCTAAGTTATCTAGTGAGAAGAATAAAGTTACTTTTAAAGATGTTGCAGGACTTAATGAAGAGAAAGAAGAAGTTAAAGAATTAATTGATTTCTTAAAGAATCCTAAGAAGTTCCAAAAGTTAGG
>CALVJE010000024.1 GCA_944331725.1 uncultured Bacilli bacterium
GACCTATACTACAAACAATCTTTGTCTTTTTCATTATTTACTTCACTCCTCCTATCAAGCTATATAATTATAGCATAATTTAATTAAAATTAAAAGAGTCTTTTTCTTAAATTATATTACGAAAATTCGTAACTAATTTATTACATTTTTATCTTGCTATAGAAAAATTAATATGATACTATTTATATAGAGAACATTTAATGGTTGGGTGTTATCTCCGAGTATTTATATTTGGGCATTAAACTGTGATTTCTATGAGTAAAAATGACTTTTTAGTTTCAATATTATTATTTATAATGATTTTACTTATTGTATTACTTTTTGTAGTAATAATTATTTTAATATAAGATTAAAAACAAAAAGAAAGCACTTAACTAAACAACATGTTTAATTAGGTGCCCAACCTTTTTACAGGAGAAGCACTTAACACAAGCACGTTAAATGCTCTCTCTTTTTTATTATATGTAAATTCCTTTTACATATACATAGTATCGTAAATATTAACTTTTGTCAAAAACTTATTTTTGACACTTAGGACAATAATAAGTTCCTCTACCGCCTACTTTAGTAACAATAAGTTTTTCATTACATACAGGACAAATACCATCTTTTTTACCGTGAACAGATAATTCATTTTGAAATAAACCGTGTACACCTTCTGCAGAAGTAAAACTCTTAATAGTAGTACCTCCCATAGTAACAGCTTTATCTAATATTATTTTCGTATTTTTAATAATAGCATCCGCTTCCTCCATACTAATACTATCTGCTTTCCTTAAAGGATTTATATGAGATGCAAATAGGATTTCATCATCATAAATATTACCAATACCAGTAATAATCGATTGATCAAGTAAAGCTGTTTTAATAGGCACTTTCTTCTTTTTTAAAGCTTCTAATAAATAACTAGGAGTAAGGCTCCTATCGTAATACTCTAATCCTAAATCTGAAAGAGGTTTTAAATTATAAACTTCTTCTTTTGGTAAACAAGCCATTTTCCCAAACTTTCTAACATCGTTAAATCTCATATCAGTATTATCAGTAAAAGTAATAATAACGTGTTCGTGTTTTTCTTTAGGTACTGTATAATCTCTAAAGAAAAACTTTCCTTCCATTCTTAAATGACATATTAAAGCTTTAGTTGTAAGAAAGATAACTAGCCATTTACCTCTTGTAGTAATAGATTCAATTTTTTCTCCCACTAAATCCTTTTTAAAATTATCTATATCACCAATAATTATATTATCCCAGTATACATCTACTTTCTTAATTGTTTTACCTATAATAATCTTTTCTAGTGTCTTACTAACTGTAATTACTTCTGGTTTTTCGGGCATATATAACACTTCCTTTACTTCTTAATCATTATCTTCTTCATAGTATCTAATACAGACAAAGCCATCAAGCACAGCCATTAAAACTTCTTTATTAGTAATATGTACAATTGTATTTGGTTTATATTTATGTTCTTCTTTCCAACAAGTCGCATCGTGTACTAAAAAGTTTTTACCTAAAAAACTAGTACAAGAATCAAACTTACCAAAAGCTCTTATTATTCTATCAATATCATCTACTTTCATAAAACCATTAAATGTCATATCTTCATCTGTTGGATAAGGATAATACTCTCCCTCTCCTTGTTCTTTAGCATTATCATAATAATAATCAAAATTACTTATTACTTCAGTTATAAGTTTTTTAGCAAGCACTTGGCTTCTACAAGATAGAGTCTCTAAATCTTCATTATCTAATACCTTAAATTTCTCTTGTAAAAGTATTGGTCCTTTATCCATATCATCAGTTAATCTATGAATAGTAACACCACTATATTTTTCTTTCTTTAAAATTATCCAAGGTAAAGGCCAAGGACCTCTACCCTTAGGTAAAATTGTAGGATGGATATTAATCCCTTTAAAATTAGGATGGTTAATAATTGGTATTTTATAAATATAACCTGCTGTAATTATCACATCAACTTTTTCTTCTGAAAATAATCTAAATAGTTCTTCTTCACTAGGTTTATCATAAGAAATAGGTATGTTATTTTCATTGGCAATAGATTTTATTTTATCATTAAAGTTATATTTATTATCAGTTTCAAAAGTAAATACCTTCACAATAGTATTATTTTTATCTTTAACTAACTCTTCTAAACAACCGTAGAAGAAATCATAACCACAATATACTATTCTCATAATCACCTACTTAGCTTCATACCAATCATTACCTGTTTCAATATCTACTTTCAAAGGTACGTCTAGTTTAACAACATTTTCCATCTTATCTCTTACTAACACTTTAACTTCCTCTAACTCATCTTTATAAACATTTAAAACAAGTTCATCGTGTACTTGAATAAGTATTTTACTCTTTAAGCCTCTTTTCGTCATTTCACTATATAAGTCTACCATCGCTTTTTTAAGGATATCAGCAGCACTTCCTTGAATTGGAGTATTAAGAGCCATTCTCTCTCCTCCACTTCTTACCATATAGTTACTACTCTTTAACTCATCAATTACTCTTCTTCTATTCATAATAGTAGTAACATAACCATTTTTATAAGCTTCTCTTTTTTCTTTATCCATATATTCACTAATACCTGGATAAGTCTCTAAATAGTTATCCATAAACTTCTTAGCACTACCTACATCTATCTTTAAATCTTCTGATAGACCAAAACTACTAATACCATAAAGAATTCCAAAATTAACGGCTTTAGCAGTTCTTCTCATCGATTTATCTACATCTTTAATATCTACTTTAAAGATATCACTAGCAGTCTTAGAATGGATATCTTTATCTTCTACAAAAGCTTGGATTAAGTTAGTCGCTTTAGAAAGTGATGCAAAAACCCTTAACTCTATTTGTGAATAATCAGAACTCATAATAATAGAATTATCTTCAGGTATAAATGCTTTTCTAATTAATCTTGTATAATCACTTCTAATAGGGATATTTTGTAAATTAGGTTCAGTTGATGATAGTCTACCTGTTCTAGTTAAACATTGATTAAAGATCGTATGAACTTTACCATCATCTTTTATCTTATCTAAAAGTCCAACTACATAATTAGCATATAACTTGGTAAGCATTCTATATTCTAATACTTTATTTACTATAGGATGATATGGACTTACTTTATCTAAAATATCTTTACTAGTAGAGTAACTCTTCTCATCTTTCTTTCTCTTTTTAGGATAAGGTAATTCTAATTTTACAAATAATATTTCACCTAATTGTTTAGGAGAACTTATATTAAACTCACTTCCAGCATCATTATATATATCTTCTTCCATCACTTTAATTTTAACTTCTAACTCATCTTTTAGTTTTAATAAATAATCTTTATCTACTCTAATACCAGTTAACTCCATATCTATAAGAACATATGCTAAAGGCATCTCTATTTCACTAAATAATTTAGTCTCACCATATTCATCTATTTTAAGTAAGAAATCACTTTTAGTATTATAGATAAAACTGCTCTTTAAATTACACTGTTTAATTGTCTCTTCTAGTTCAACTTTCTTTCTTCTTTTAAGTGTTCCATAAGTATCTTCAAAGGACTTAATCTCTACATTTAAATCATTCATTAAAGTAGTAATATCATCATTCATTTTATAGTCTAAAAGGTAAGATGCAATCATCGCATCATAATTACAGTTATTTAGTTTTATACCAAGTTTATTTAATAGAATATAACATTTCTTAACATCATAAGTAGATTTAGGTGTATCATTTTCAAAAAGATTTCTATAAGTAATAACATCTTCTCCTTTTATGAAACAAGTTCCACTATCATTTGTAAAACTAACCCCTATAATAACAGATTCGTTATAATTATAAGCATCCATTTCTATATAAAAGGAATATTCTTTACTACTATCAAAGTCTTTAACATCTATTTTTTTTACTTCTATATTTTTATCATCACTATTATCATTATCATTTAAAGTATTATTATCTATACTATTAACTTTTTTAAGTAAAGATTTAAACTCTAACTCTTCTAGAACCTCTATATATTCTTTTCTATTAAATCCCTTATATTTACAATCTTCTAAACTAAAAGGAATATCTACATCTCTATATATAGTTGCAAGATCATAACTCATATAAGCATTCTCTTTATCACTTTCTAACTTTTCTCTAGTCTTAGGAGTTAACTCCTCAAGATGATTATACAAATTATCTAAAGACCTATATTTTTCTAATAAATTAATAGCAGTTTTCTCACCAATTCCTCTAACACCTGGTATATGATCAGACATATCTCCCATTAAAGCTTTAAGATCAATCATATTAATTGGATCAACTTTATAAGTTTCTCTAAATACTTCTTTATTAAATCTAATAGAGCCTTTAGTCTTTAATAGTTTTACATCTACTTCATCACTAATTAACTGCAATAAATCTTTATCACTTGAAATAATAGTTGCGACAAATTCATCCTCTTCATCTACTTCTTTAGCAAGAGTACCAATAATATCATCCGCTTCATAATTATCTATTTCAAAATGCTTAATTCCCATTGTATCAAGTACTTCCTTGGCTTTAGGAAACTGACTTCTTAATTCATCAGGCATCTCTCTACGTCCTGCTTTATATGAATCATATTTTTCGTGTCTAAAGGTCTTACCTTTATCAAATGCTACCATAATATAATTAGGTTTTTCTTCTTCGATAATTTTATTCATCATATTAATAAAACCATATAACCCATTAGTAGGAAAACCTTTAGAGTTTTTCATAATAACACCACTATAACTAGTAGCATAATAACTCCTAAATAAAAGATTATTTCCATCAACTAATATTATTTTTTTCATATCTAACCACTCTTTCTTTATTTATTGTACCACAGTCTAAGAAAGTCTAAAAGATAAATAAAATTATTTTAAAGATAAAGCAACAGTGTTATTAATTATTTCTTCCTCACTATTTTCTAATTCATTAACACGATCACACATAAATAAAGTAAGAATAACAGCCATCATATAGATTAGGCTAACTCCTAAAGCAGTTTTTAAAATATTTTTTAAATTTAACATATACAATCACTCCTTCTTTCTGATATTATTTTATATCGAACAGATGTTTATGTCAATATTATTTCGAAGATTTGTTTGACATTTTACATCCTATATGCTAAACTAAATACAAACAAAGGAAGGAAGTGTGTAAAGTGGAAAAACTAACTGATAGACAGTATGATATATTACAGATTATTAAAAAATTAATCGCCAAAAATGGTTACCCACCTACTGTTAGAGAAATAGGAGATGAAGCGAAATTATCAAGTCCTGCTACTATTCACTTTCATATTAAACAACTAGTAAAAAAAGGATATATTAAGAAAGGTAGTGGAACTAACAGAACTATTGAAGTATTAGTTGATAATGAATACTTAGATAATGATGATGAAGTTGTTAAAGTACCTTTACTTGGTAAAGTTACTGCAGGTACACCTATTGAAGCGATAGAACGTCCTGATGAGACTTTTGCCCTACCTACTGAATTATTTGGTAATCAAAAAGAAATATTTACTTTAAAAGTAAGTGGTGAATCTATGATTAATGTAGGTATTTATGATGGAGATATCTTAATAGTTGAAAGATGTAATACTGCTAGAAATGGTGAAACTGTTGTTGCAATGAACAATAATAATGAAGCGACTGTTAAAACATTTTATAAAGAAAACGGACATTTTAGATTACAACCAGAAAATGATACAATGGAACCTATAATATTAGATGAAGTAACAATATTAGGTAAGGTTGTAGGACTATATAGAAAATTTTAAAACGAGGCTAAATTAATTAGTCTCGTTTATTTTTCTAACTATATAACTTGCTATTAAAAGTCCAGCACTATTAGGTACAAAAGCATTTGATCCAATAACTGTTTTATCTTTAACTTTTAAAGGAACCTCTATCGAAGTACATACTGTTATTTTCTTTTGTATTTTCTTATCAAACTTACTTCTCATAGATCTAGCTAGTGGATCATTATATGTTTTATCTAGTGTTGTAATAACTAATTTACTTGGATCTAATCTATTACCAGTACCCATAGAACTAATAAATTCTATATTATTTTCTATACAGTAATTAATAATAGATTCTTTCGCTTTCACATCATCAACTGCATCCACAACAAAATCTATTTTAGTATTAAAAATATCTCTAATATTATCACTATCTATTTTTAAATTATAAGTAATAACATTGCACTCTTCATTAATACTATTAATTCTATCTTTAAAACAATCAATTTTATATTTATCAATATTTTTATTAGTAGCAATTACTTGTCTATTAAAATTAGTAATATCTACTTTATCATAATCTACTAATATTAAATTACCTACTCCACTTCTTGCAAGTGCTTCAACAACAGAACCACCTACACCACCACATCCAGCGACTAAAATAGTAGAGTTCTTTAACTTTTCTAATGATAAAGTACCAATTAAGTTCTCTAATCTTGAAAATTTCATAATTATGCAGCCCTATTATTAGAATTCAATTTACGGATAAGGATTTTTTGTTGTTCTAAAGGAACTTTAACCCAATTTAAATTTAATCCATAAATATAATTATTAAAAGCAGATAAACACATATAACTATCAGAATTACTTAAAGCCATATTTTTATAATTTACTAAAGTTCTTTTTTCTTTATAAGCATCATCAAAGAAAGATATTATATTATCAAGTTCTTCAGTTAAAGTAATTCCTGTATTACTTACTTTATAATCTAAACTATTAAAAAAATCTAAGATATCTAGTTGTTCTTTATATCCTTCATTAATTAATTGATTTCTTAAATATAAAGAATTACTATTAGTTTCTTTAATAGTAGCAACTCTATTTAAAAACTCAATATTAAACAAATTATCAAATCCTATTGCATTTAAAGATATCTTTTCTTTTCGAATAGAAGAAGGTGTACTTTGTCTAATTGTATTAACAAGGCTACCATAAAGATAATCAATAACTTCATTAGAATCTTTAGGTGGTAATGGTAAATTATAACTAACATAAAACTCATTATCTTCATATTTTTTTGTATTAACGGTAATAGAGTCTACGGCTACATTACTATAATTAACGTTTTTTCTAATAAAATTTGTAATAACTCTAGGATTTTGTAAAGCTTTTTCATCTTTAATAACAGATTTTAAATTAGTTTTACCAACTATTATATCACTTTCACTAATTCCGTTTTTTAAAGCATTAAGTTGATTATCTCTTCTTTTGATATTTTCTTCTTTAAAATCAACTAAAATATTAGTAGTAACATCATTAAGTAATAATGGTAATACTATCATAAAAACACCCTCCTTCGTACAGGAAGAATAGTATATCATATATTTTTATTTCCTGCAAGTATTGCAACTTTTATTTTTTTATGATAAACTTTATTAGTAATTAAATTTTGGCCTGTTGGTGAAGTGGTTTAACACGCGCGCCTCTCAAGCTCGTATTCACGGGTTCGAACCCCGTACAGGCTACCAATAAAGTATTTAACACCTACTTATTTGCAGGTGTTTTTATTTTTTTATTATTTACTACAATAACATAATTATATATGTTATGCTACTGTTCCTAAAGGATCCCAAGGTTTTAATTCAATTGGTTCAAGTTTTAATTCTTCTAATTGTTCTTGAGATAAATATTTCTTATTAATAACTACTTGATATACATACTTATCAAACCAAGTATCACTAGCGATAAAATAGCCTTTATTTCCCACTTCTTCACCCCAACTATTTTCTATTTTCCATTTAGTAGGAACACCTTCATCTAAATTAACACCTGTTATAACTACCATATGATTTATAGTACTCTCATAATTATTTAATGCTTCTTCTTTAGTCATAAAGAAATCTGTTTTAAAAGTATCATAATAATTAAAACTCATATCATCAAACACACCATCAACCGCATCAACCGCTTTTTTAAAGTCACAACCAAGAAAAACAACTTCTTTCGCTTGTAACTGTTTAATAACTAATTTTTTTAACTCTTCAATAGAAAGATTTAAATATAAAACTTTATTCCCTTCTATAACATTACCTAAATATTTAACAGTATATGTTTTATTAAATGGTTTATCTTGCGTTGGTGCATTTATAATACAGACATAATCACTAACATCTATATCAGTATACTCTAGATAAAATTGTAACGGTGTTATACCTTTAATAATATGATATTTTTTATCTTTATCCGTATATTCAAAATCAAATTGTTTAGGGGGAACTCCATAACAACTAGCTAGTATTCTATAAATATCATCTAAATATAAACTTTTTAAATACTCTAAATTATCTTTATTAGTTAAAATTCTTGCATTAAATTGTCTTAATTTTCTGTTAAGAAGATGATTAACTTCACTAGGATTAGAACTTTGATAAGTATCACTCATTACAGCTTTTGGAACTAGACCATATTTATTTACAACATTAACAAAAAACTCCCATACTCCTCCATCTTGTACACCTTTTGTTAAAAGATGATATCTTTCTCTATCATCTATATCTCTATCTTTAAGTTCAACCAAACTCTCCATAATATAGTTACATTTTTCTAATTTATCATAAAAAGTTATAAAACTTTGAGAAAGTTCAAAATCTTCTAGATTATATTTTTTACAAATAGATTCTCTTAACACATTACATCCGGCATATATAAATGAATTTAAAGAGTTCTTTTGATTTACTACTTTTAAAGTATCAAGATTAATAGAAAAATTAAACAACAATTCTCCTTCTTTTTCTTTATTTCTCATAATATCTCTAATCTTATTATTTACAAGTGCACATCTTACGGTTTTATTTTCAACGTTTTGGGTATAGTTATTATTAATTTCTTCAAGGATTTCCTTTTTTATTTCCATTTTATCACCATCCATTTATAGTATAGTTAAAAAATGGAATTTAATACAAAAGAAAAAGTTAAGTTATTACTTAACTCTATAAAACTCTACTCTATTTTTAAATTCATCTATTCCGATAATTTTTAATAATTGATATAAATTAGGAGTCTTAACTCTACCTGTAAGTAAGTGTCTAATCATCTCACAAACATCACCTATATGTCCTTTATATAAAGTTGGATTTTCTTTATACATTTTAACACTAGGAGCATATCCCATTTCTTCTGCAAGTACTTTAATTTGATTATACCAATCATCTTCACTATTAAAGTCCCTGTATATCTCTATATATTTATTGATAATATCGTAATCAATTTTCTCATCTATATCTTTATAGGTTTCATTTCTATCTTTATAAAATAAATCATTGAAGATATAAGCACTTTCTGTTTTAATGTCTTTATATGTTGCAATATCTTTACGAGGTCTCTTACTATCACGTTCTATATTTAAGAATGAAATTAACTTATCTTTATCTTTGATCATTAAATCATAGAACTCTTCATCATACTTTTTATAATACTCTAAAGCATCATTATAAATAACATCAGCACTAATTCTTGAAAAATAAGTTCTACAGATATTATTTAACTTCTCCATATCAAATAAAGTTCCACCTGTAGGCATCTTCTTAAATGAGAATTTAAAGTCTTCTATAGACTTATCTTTATTTTGTAAATACCACTCTTCAAAGTTAGTATTCGCTAGTGTTGCAAGATAAAGTCTAACACCTTCTTTAGGTATACCTGCTTCTTCATAGTAACTAACAGCAAATTCTGGATCTTTTCTCTTACTAAACTTACGGATTTTACCATCTTCTTTTTTAGTAAGAGGTGCAATATGAGCATATTTACAAGGTTTAAATCCTAAAACTTGATTTAATTGTAAATGTTTAGGAAAACTTGGTACCCACTCATCTCCTCTTAAAACGTGAGTTGTATGCATTAAATGATCATCTATTACGTGTGCGAAATGATAAGTTGGAATACCATCTTTTTTAAGAAGTACTTCATCAATATCATTTTCTGGTAGACTGATATCACCTTTAATCAAGTCGTGTAAGATTATCTCATTATGAGAATCTCCTAGTGATTTAAGACGAATAACATAACTATCACCATTATCTAAATGGGCTTTAACTTCATCAAGCGATAAGTCTCTATCAACAGCATAACTTCCATAAATACCAATTTTTTCTTTTCTTAACTCTTGACCACTTCTTATATCAGCGATTTCTTCTTCACTCATAAAACAAGGATATGCTTTACCTTCACTAATTAACTTTTTAGCATAAGCCTGATATATCTCTACTCTTTCACTTTGTAAATAAGGTCCATAATTACCGCCTTTACCATATCCTTCATCATAATCTATATCAAAAGCTTTAAGGCCATTAATAATAGCATCTATCGCTCCTTCTTTTTCTCTTTTACTATCAGTATCTTCAACTCTAAGATAAAAAATACCTCCAGTTTGTTTAGCAAGCATCGAACTAATAAAAGCCCCATATAAATTACCTACGTGCATAAAACCTGTAGGAGAAGGTCCAAATCTTGTAACGTATGCTCCTTCTTTTAAATCTCTAAGAGGATACTTTGCTTCAATCTCATCAACAGTTACTTTAACATTAGGAAATAACAAATCTGCAAGTTCTTTATTCATCTAAATCACTCCATTTATTAAAAAATAATTATCTAAATTGGTTGCCCCAGTTAGATTCGAACTAACGCATAATGCGGTCAGAGCGCACTGCCTTACCACTTGGCTATGGGGCAATAAATAACAATTAAATTCTATCACAAAAAGCCTTACTTTACAACTTGAAAAAAAGATATTTTTATGATAATATGAATATGTAAGAAAAACTTACATATAAATAAAAACGAGGAATACCTAGTTTTGCAGTTGGGTATTTACCTCAATTTTGTGGTATAACACCCTTATACAAAATGTATAGGGCGTTTTATTTAAAGACAATTAAAAGTACAATAACAATCAATAATGCTACTACTAGAAAATCTTTCTTGCTCATAGGCAAGTCTCCCTTCTAACCATTAGAAATGGAAAAATAAGGAGATAAACACCCATTACTAAGTATTCCATCTATACAATATCATAAATGTATCTATAAAACAAGCGAACAAAAGCAAGTTTTATAGATTTTTTAATTTCTGTTTTTATTTATATAACCTAATTTTTTAGAATCACCATAATTCAATTCACTTAACATATCCATTGTCATAGATAATTCTTCATTTGCTTTTTCAATCATATTTCTTTTTTGTCTATCAGATAATTCTATATAACCATCTTCACTCATCGCTTCATAAGTTATTAGCTGATAACCAATAGGTGGACATACATCACTTAAACATAATCCATCCCTTCCTAAGTATTCTCTACTTACACTAAAAGTTAAATAAGTCTCCTTATTATTAGCTTTCTTTTCCATTTCTCTAATTTTTAAGACATTATAAATAATAGGTTTACATAGTCTAATAGCATCCTCATAATTAATTTTATCTTCCACTACATCAATATCTAAACTATCAAATAACTCTTTATATTCATCATTACCTATATTATCAACAAGATTAACTAAATTAATAGCATTTTGTTTCAAATTACCAAGATACATATTAAAGTAATCTAAAGTGGTTGGATTAAGTTCATAAGTGGATACTTTTAACTTCTTCATAAAATTATCTGCAAAAATTTGGGATTTGCTTTTATTACTATTATCCTCTTTAGGATTATTTTGTTTATCTTCTCTTTCCTTTTCTTTCAAAAATATAGTAATCTCTTCTTCTGTTAATTTTAGTCCTGCACTATTAACATAATCTCTAATCTCATTAAAAGAGATTCCTAAATTATCAGTACAAATAGAATAAATTATATATTTATCTATATAATCTCCATATTCTCCATATAGTGCATATCTTTCTCCTAAATCAACATATTTATTAATATTTATCTTTAATATTTATATCTATTTTTTTCATAACGTTACCTCCATTAGAAAAATCAATGCAAAAACTACATATATTTTTGCATTGATTTCATCATTTGATTAATTTGTTTTTGATTGGGTTTTCTACCCATCTGCATCATTAAAGCTTTAATCATTTCTTCATTAATAGGTGGATTCTTCTTCATATATCTTTT
>CALVJE010000025.1 GCA_944331725.1 uncultured Bacilli bacterium
TTTTACTACTATTATCTCACAGTGATTAGGACATCCTTTACATTCTATACCTGTTGTTTCAAAGTTAGCATCTTTTATTTTAAAGTTAAATTCTTTCTTTATTCCTGTTTTCCTTGCAAGGATGGCACTACCTATAGCTCCCATTAAATGACCATTGTCATCTACAATAATATTTTCTTTTAATAAGTCTTCAAAAGCTTTCTTTACACCAATATTTTTTGATACTCCTCCTTGAAAAATAATTGGTCCTTCTATCTTTTTACCTTTACCTACATTATTAAGATAATTAGATGCTACACTATAACATAGTCCTGCAATAATATCATTTCTTTTATAACCCATCTGTATTTTATGGACTAGATCACTTTCTGCAAATACTGTACATCTTGCTGCTATATTAGTTGGATTTTTACTAGTTAAAGCTATCTTACCAAAGTCTTTTACATCTAAACCTAATCTTTTCGCTTGACTAGATAAGAAACTTCCTGTACCTGCAGCACAAAGTGTATTCATAGCATAGTCTGTTACTATACCATTATCTAGTATTATAATTTTAGAATCTTGTCCTCCTATTTCTAAAATAGTTTTAATATCTGGATACTTTGATAGAGTACCTATAGCGTGAGCGGTTATTTCATTTTTTATACTTGTTGCACCTAACATAGTTCCTATAAGTTTTCTAGCAGAACCTGTTGTACCTATACCTACTATTTTTATATCTTTACTTATTTGAGTTTCTAAATCTTTTAAAACTTTCTTTACTGCTTTAATAGGATTACCTTCAGTCCATAAATAAGTACTTGCTAGAATATTATTATCATTATCAAGTATTACTCCTTTTGTAGAAATAGAACCTATATCAATTCCTAGATATGCTTCCATCTTCTTCCTCCTTCTTAAGTTTTAATAAATCATAAAATGCTTCTATTCTTGTATTTAATCCTTCAATTCCTGTTTGTTCATCAAAAGATAAAAATATAATTGGCATACCATTATCTTTGGCAATATTCATTATTATTGGCATTGCTCCAATTTCAGGAGTACATCCAGTAGGTTTAGTGTGAATAATACCATCATATTTATGCTTTTTTAACCAGTAAACTCGATAAACATTATCAAGTCCATCAGCACCTAATGTATATTTACAATACTTTTTAATCTTTAATTTCATATACCATTCTATTAATTTTTTTTGCCATAATAAATAACTTAAATTAGTAAATCTTTTAATTTCTATATTAAAACTTGCTAGTAATTTCTCAAGTTCATAATTAGAGAATGGTTCCATAGATGTATATAATTCTCCTATTATTCCTACTTTTAGAGAGTTCTTTGGCTTATCTATTTTAACTTTCTTTAATTCTTTCTTAGTTTTTCTATATAGTCTTGTTAGTTTTATAATACTATTTTCACTATTTGCTTTTTCAATGAACTCATCTTTTATTCTTTTAAAACTATTTTTTTCTTTTTCAAAACCAACTCTTGATCTAATAAATATATCTATTTTATCTAAATAATAAATATAAAGAAGAGTACTAAATATCTCTTTTATTAGTTTTCTTCTTGTTAAATAGGGATTAAGACTTAACATAGCATTATAAAGTTCACTAAATCTTAGATGATCTTTTTCCATTATTTGATACATAGTAAAATCATATCCTAAGTCTTTTAAAATAGTTTCTTGAACTTCAGCATAATATCTATATCTACAACCTCCACCTGCTTGAAATAATACAGTTGCACCTTTATCTAAAGCTTCTATAAAATTACCTAAATTATATTTAAAAGGAACACAAACAGTATCAGGAGAATTTTTTGATCCTAAAGCGATAGTTTTTTTAGTTATTTTAGGTATTTCTATTACTTTTAAATGAGTTGTATTTACTATTAACTTTCTTATGGGATTAAAATAATTACCTAATCTTGGAAAGGCTACTAATTGTCTCATAAGTGGATTCCTCCTTTTAACATATCTAAAAAGCTTTCTAGTCTTGTAATAACAGCGGTATTATTAGTTAAGTCTTCAAATGTTAATAAAAGAGTAGGATGCTTTTTTCTTTTTCTTATAATCATTTCATTAGATAGAGAGTCTGGACCACAAGGGAATGCTGTTAAAATAATAGTGCCATCTACTTTGTCTTTAAAGTAATTAAAAGCGGCGATATGTTCTTTATTCATAGTAAAGTGTATTTTAGTAGATATTTTATTACAATTAAAGTTTATTAAATCTCTTGGTATTTGATAACTATATATAATAGAGATATTATTTTTTGATAGATAATCAGTTATAGTTTTACCTATTAGATTATCTTTTAAGATATAGGGATGACCTAGTAAAAGAATTTTTGTTTTATCATTTTTTAATATTTCTTTAGCTTTTTTTTCTTCATTTTTATAATAATTCTTTTCTATAACTTTCGCTTTATTATAAGCTCTTGCAGATTCTATTATGCTAAAACCTAATTCTTTACCCATTTTTAAAAAAGCATTTTTTTCACTGTGATGATGTTTAACATCTATGTTATAGTTTAATATCTTT
Organism: uncultured Bacilli bacterium; assembly: GCA_944331725.1. Next base: position 2,540 of record CALVJE010000025.1, read on the forward strand.
ATATCTTTGAAAGTGTTTCTTACTAAGTCATATAAAGCATTAAAATTAGTACATACTTGTTCAGATTTAGTTAAAGAGAATATTCTTGGTACTAAGATATAATCACATTTGTCTTTTAATTCTTCTATGTGACCTAAATAGATTTTTAAAGCAAGGCAAGATTCGTCTATACTTTTTTCTTTACCTAATATTAAAGTCTTTGTAGTTGTATCATTACTTTCAATATAGTCTACTTTAAGTTCATCAAAGAATGCTTTCCATAGGGGATAATAATAATGATAAAGTAATGCTTTTGGAAGTCCTATTTTCATAATTTATCATACCTTTCTTTATACTTTATGAAAGAAATTCTTTTAATATTTATTTTTTTTGTTGATAATTATTTAAAATATATGATATATATAGATTTAAGAGAAGTGTGTGTTATTATGATAGAAAAAGATTTAATTATTCATCCAGGAAAGACTATTAAGGAAATTATATTAGATAGACATATGACTCAAGAAGACCTTGCTATTAGAACTGATTATTCTGTTAAGTATATTAGTGAGGTAATAACTGGAAAGAAAACTATTTCATCTGGGTTTGCTAATGCTTTAGAATATGCACTTGGTATATCTGCTGAGTTTTGGATTAATTTACAAGGAATATGTGATAAGAATATATATTAAGTGAAAATTATAAGAAATTTGTTTATAAAACTTAAATTTTAATTATTTTATGTTATAATTATAGACGGAGGGATTAATTTATGAAAAAAGAAACAATTGAAAAGATAAAAAGTGCTACTATAGTAGTTTTAGTTTTAGTAATAGTATTTGGTGCTAGTTATTTCGCATCAGAATTGCAAGAGAGTGATAATAATAGTACTACAACTACAAGTTCTACTAATAATAGTTCTAATAGTAGTAGTGATACTACATCTACTAGTAGTGATATTCCAGAGGATGAACAAGGAGATTTAAATGAAATTGATATTGATGAATATTTAGATCTTAAAGAAGGAAGTAAAGCTTCAATTATTTATGTAGCTAGACCAACTTGTCATTATTGTCAAGAAATGGAACCTATTGTTAAGAATATTGTTTATGAATATGGAGTTACTGTTAATTATTTAAATACTGATGAGTTAGATGATGAAGGACAAGCTGAGTTTGTTAAGTCTGATGATTATTTTGATGAACAAGGTGGATATGGTACCCCTATGTTAATAATAGTTAAAGATGATGAGTTTGTTGATGTTTTAGAGGGACTTTCTGATAAAGATACAGTTGTTGAGTTCTTTAAAGATAATGGACTTATTGAAGAATAGGAGTATTTATGGATAATAAAGCAATATTAGAAGAACAATTAAGTAATTTTAGGAGAAAATATCCTTTAACTATTGGTTGGAGGTTAGATAAGAATTCTAGAGTTGTTTTAGAGCACTTACACGATGATGAAGTGATTAGATATGCATTTTATGCACAGAAAAATAAGAGTTCTTTTGATATCTTTGGTACTTGTATAGTGGCTATTACTAATAAGCGTTTAATTATAGGAAGAGATAGGGTTGTAATAGGTTATTTCTTTGATACTATTACTCCTGATATGTTTAATGATTTAAAAATAAGAACAGGTATTATTTTTGGTAGAGTAATAATAGATACAGTTAAGGAACTTGTAATTCTATCTAATATTAGTAAGAGTGCTTTACCTGAGATTGAAGAGGAAGTAACTAGTGCAATGATGGAATTAAGAGATAATGTTGTTTGTAATACAAGCGAGAGTTAAAATTTATTTTAACTTATTGTCGATAAAGAAATTTTTGAAGTTTAAAAGATCTAGAAATAAAATTCTAGATCTATTTTTATAGATTTGATACTTTAAAAACTGAAACGAAGAAGTTTGCTCTAGAAACAGCAGTACTACCAGTATATAAAAATTGAATAGTACTATCTGTAGGAGCTTGAATTAATGTTCCATCTTGGATTGTAATATCATTATTAACACTATTAGTATTATTAGTAGGTGCTAAACGGTCTTGTGGAATTCCATTAATAATAGGAATTATAGATCCATTTTGATTAACTCCAAGTCTTCCTGTTAAACTAAAAGAAACATAATAAGTACCAGGACTTGGTAAAGTAATAGTAGCATTACTTACAGTAATATTAGGTGTTCCTCCACTAAATTGTAAAGCTAGTGGAATTACACTACCAGAACTAATATCCGTTGCTTGATTTACAAAAAATGCATAATTATTGTTTAGTCCAGGTCCAGTAGGTCCAGTAGGACCTGTAATTCCTGTCGCTCCCGTAGGACCTGTAGGACCAGTTATACCTATCGCTCCAGTTGGTCCAATCGGTCCAGTTGGTCCAGTAACCCCACTTGCACCAGTCGCACCTGTAGGTCCTAAAATAAAACAACCATTATGATAAAAGTTTTTCATTATTTCACCACCTAATATAAAGTATGAAATAACTTGTATTTATGACAAAAATAAAACCTCTGATAAACAGAGGATAAAATCTAAATGGTGGAGAATAGGGGGATCGAACCCCTGACCTTCACGGTGCAAACGTGACGCTCTCCCAGCTGAGCTAATTCCCCGTTTCAATTGGAACAAATCGATTATATCATAGTAAAAAAACGCTTGTCAATATTTATTTGTAAAAAAATATATGATATTATTATTGCAAGGAGTGAAGCAAATGAAAGTTTTATTATATGCAGAAGGATTAAAAGTAATAGGAGTAAGTGGTTTAGGTAAAGCGATACAACATCAAATGAAAGCCTTAGAGCTTGAAAATATTCCTTATACTACTGATCCAAAAGATACTTATGATATCGCTCATATTAATACATATTTTTTAAAGTCATATTTTCTTGCAAGAAAATTAAAAAAGAAGGGTATAAAAATAGTATATCACGCTCATTCAACAGAAGAAGATTATCGTGATGGTTTTATTTTTGGACACGTAACTAGTAAATTATTTAAACAGTGGATTATTAAGTGTTATCGATATGGAGATATTATTGTTACTCCTACAGAATATTCTAAAAATATATTACACGGATATAAGGGTTTAGAAGATAAAAAAATAGTCGCTATATCTAATGGATTAGAATTAGATTTCTTTAAGCCTGATAAATCTTATAAAGAAACTTTTCGTAAAAGATATGATTATAAGAAAGATGATAAAGTAATAGTAGGTATTGGAATATATAGTAGAAGGAAAGGGATAGTTGACTTTGTAGAACTTGCTAAACGTTTACCTCTATATAAATTTATATGGTTTGGTTCAAGTCCAATAAGTGCAGCGACTAGTGATGTTAAGAAAGCTTTAAAAGAATCTAAAGACTTACCTAATATTAAATTTCCAGGACACGTTCCACAAGAGATGATAAGAGAAGCTTTAGGAGGATGTGACTTGTATTTATTTCCAACATATGAAGAGACTGAAGGTATTCCAATAATTGAATCTTGTGCAATGGAAACAAATACGATAATAAGAGATATACCTATATTTAATTATTTAGAAGATGGGGTTAATGTTTATAAAGCTAAAGATGTAGATGAATTTGAAGATAAGATTAAACGTTTTTTTAATGGTGAATTAAAAAGTGTTAGTAAAGGTGCTAGAAAGATAGCTGAAAGCTGTGATATAAATACCGTAGGGAAACAGTTAAAAGAAGTATATATTGAAGTACTAAAGAAATAATTGACAATTCTAAAAAAAGTCATATAATAAGTATTACTTTGAAAAGAAAAGAGGAATTTATATGGGAAAAGAATTTATAGAATATCAGGAAAAAACATTACATTGTAGTACTTCAACAGTTTGTTATTGTTTAACTAATTATGCGAAAGATTATATTAAAAATGATAATGAGAAGATAGTAAATATTGATACTAAAATAAGAGATGCTGTTTTAGTAGATGCTATTAACTATCTAGGTTTACAAGCTTGTTGTGATTTTGGATTATATACGTGTGATTTATATGATGATAGAAAACGTGATGCATATGTAGAACCACAAGCACTTTTAAGTGCAATTACTAATTATTATGCTAATTATATTTTTGATGAAGGAATTACCAAGTCAGTTTTAAGAAATAATCATATGAATGAAGTTAAAAAAGAATTTGATGTTAATGATGGTGCAATTGTATTATTAGATTTCATTAATTATATTGCAAAAATAAATGATTTTGATAGAACATTTACAATGAAAGATTTATATGATAAATATTTAAAATTGCATCATAAAATGGAATTGAAAGAATTAAAAAGATTTTTAGAATTTTCTGGTAATTATACACAAAGGTTACAAAGAGGAGAAACAGTAGATAATATTTTAGATACAATTAAAGAAAAAAATGGTGTTTCTTCTTTGGAAAAAGTTTCATCTTGGCAGAAGGTATTAATTGATGATGAGTTATATGTTCTTACTTATGCTTATGCTAAATTAGGTGATGAGACTAAATTAGAAACAGATAATGAAGTAATAGATGCTAAAATTAAAGAGATGTCTAAAAGATAATAAAAAGTCGGTTTAATTACCGACTTTTTAAATGTTATAACTTCTTTCTTTTTGATTACTTATATTTAAAACAATTCCTACTAAAATTAAATAAGATAATAAACTACTACCACCATAACTAATGAAAGGTAAAGTAATACCTGTAATAGGTAATAGTCCTACAGTCATTCCTATATTTTGTACTTGTTGGAATATTAACATTCCAAGTATTCCTGCTAAAACAAATTTATCTCTTGGTGCTATCTTTTTAGTAGCCATATTTATTAATCTAGTATCAAAGAAAATAATAATTGCAATTAAAATAATAGCACCAAATAATCCAAAGTTAGAAGCAAAGACAGCGAAGATAAAATCAGTAGATGATTCTGGAAAATATATTGGTGTATTATTAAATCCGTGTCCAAATACTCCTGCTGATCCTATCGCTGCTAGAGCATTTTCAAGTTGTAATCCACTACCATTTTGCCAGTCTAGTATTCTATCAAATCTATAATATAAATCAGTTCCAAAGATATTTACAAATAAATCTTCATTTAAGAAATAACATCCTAAAACTAAAGCTAGTATTATTCCAATAATAGATCCTAATATTATAAACCATCTTAATCTAATTCCTGATGTGAACATCATACAAAAATATATTATGAAATAAATCATTACTGATCCAGTATCAGGTTCTAAGAAGGTTAAAATACTCGGTATTAAAACAATTATTAAAGTCTTTAAAATAAATATTGCTTCTTCTTTAATACTAGGATGATCAGTAGTTTCTCTAAAATTAGAAATAACAACACTAAGTAATAACATTAAACTAATCTTAGTAAATTCACTAGGTTGAAAACTTCCTACATAAGGAATTACAAACCAACATTTACTATTATTAATTTCTGGTGCAAATAAAAGAAGTGATAATAGTAAAATATTACATATAATATAAAATACCCAAGCATTTCTATAAAGATAATCATTTTTTAACTTTAATAAAATAATAATTATTATTCCTCCAATTAGATACCATATCCCTTGCTTTAAGGCAATATTACCTAAATCACTAGAAGAATATGTCATTGCACTATATATAGTAGTAATACTTATAATAGCGAATAATATTACAGGAATAACAATAGTTAAATCAATTTTTATTTTTTTACTCATTAAATCACTGCCTTCCTTTTCAAGTCATTAATATTATATCAGAAAATAGTAAAATTTATTAGTTAAAAACATAAAATGTTTTAGGAGGAATAATATGAAACAATTACCACCTATATTTAAAGTTAATAATAGTATAAAAAATAATAATCAAAAATACTACTATGAAAAAGTAAGTAATGTAAATAAAGTAAAAAATATTGATAATAAAAAAGATCTTACTATTTCAGAAAAAATAGATAAAATCTTTAAGACTAAAGGATATGCTTTTAATGTTCCTGTAACTATAGAATTTGCAGGTAAAAGATTAGATACTTATTTAGCTTTAAGAAAAAACAATTCTATTATAACTTTAGATAATGAAGTAATTCCTATATCTACTATTACTTCTTTAGAAATAAAAAAAGTCCATCGTAATGAATGATGGACTTTTATACACCACTTATAAAAGTATCAGGTAAACACCTTATAGCAGAAACACAATCTAGATTAATAGTAAAAAATGTACTTGTAGGAATATAGGTTTCTTGGTTGTTTTCAGTATCAGTATTTAATGCTAATACTCTACAAGTGCAACAATTATCTTCTAAGTTTTCTAATCTAAAGACACTTGAAGTTCCATTAGTAGTTCCTACTGTATATGGAAAAGACCAAAGATTACCGGTTACACAGTTATAAAAATTTATTGGTCTTGTATTGTAACAAATTAAATTAGGAGTAGGTCCTAAGAAAGGTTTGTCACATCCATTAACTTCACAATCACTATCTTTAGCATTTTGTAGACAAAGTATTGTCTCTAAAATATCAGTAAGACAGTTTTTTTCATTACACATACTTATCCTCCTTTTTATAAATTATCAATGATAATATCATCTAAACAACTAATAGCACAGATGCAATTTAAATTAATAGTTATAAATTCATTAGTCGTAATAAATCTTCTTGTCACATCACTTGTATCTGGATTAGGTCTTAAAATACGACATTTAACACAGCAGTTATTTACAGATTCTACTCTAAAAACACTAGACTCGTTAGCAGTAAATAAACTACCATCTTTAGTATAAAAAGTTACTGGCCTTGTATTAAAACAAATAATATTAGGAGTACTTCCTAGATAAGGTCTAGTACAAGATTCATCAAAACAATCATTACCATTAGCATTTTTTTGTAATACATCTATAACCTTTAGTAATTTTCCTAGACAGCAACTATCTTTATTTTCCATCAAAACACCACCTCTTATCTATTATCTAATATAGGTTATTCTAACATTTCTTTTTTGTGTAGTTTATAACCTATCCTCTATATTAGTTTATGTGTTTAGAGGAATTTAATTTCCACTTTTATTTTTTTATAAATTATAGTATACTTGTAATGGGTGAAGATATGGAATATTTAATTATTGTAGTAGTACTTTTAATAATTTTATTAGCAGTACTAAAAGCAAATAAAAAATCAGCTTCTATAGATCTTAATAAATTAGTCCTTTATTTAGGAGGAAAAGATAATATTATTCAAACTGAAACTAAGATGTCAAGATTTATAGTAACATTAAAAGATATTAAGAAAGCAGATAAAGATGCTATTATGAGGCTAGGTGCTAAAGGAGTAGTTGAAATTGATAATCAACTAAAGATAATATTAGGGCCTGAATCTAAACAACTAAAGAAATATATTGATGAATTAAAATAGAGTTTTATCTATTTTTTTCTTTTTCGCTAAAATTCGACAAAATTCTACATAACTATTTCATATACTTATATTGAAAAGAGGGAGAATTATGTCGTTTATTGAAGTTGTTATTAAAAGTTTAGTTTTTTTAATATGTCCTTTAGCAATATATTTACTTTATACTATTTATAAAAGAAATATGTCTATAGAAGAGAAAGATATAGCCTTTGAACTTGCAATACTTAGTTCTTTATATTTAGTTTTAAGATATGATTGTTCTTTTTATAATGGGTATCCTATTATTATTTTTGATATACCTTTACTTATTTGTTATTATAAAAGAAAAATTGGTTTATCTATTTTTATCTCCATTATTTTAATCTTTTATCAATATCTATTCCTTAATCTAAATTTAACATTCTTAGTATTTGAATATATTAGTTATTTAGTAATTTATACATTTATAATTAGAAAGAAAATAAGACCTATTAGTATTGTTAATATCTTTATTGTAATTAAAAGTTTTATGTTATCATTATCAGTGTTTTGGTTTATAAAACCTGAGGGGACTTTTACTTCTAATCTTACTTATTTATTTGTAATAATTTTAGTATTATACTTTGTTACTAACTTAATAATATATTTCTTTGCTAAAGGAGAGAAAATTGTCGAACTTAGTAATGATTTAGAAAAAATAGAAAAAGAAAAAGAACTTAGAAGTTCCTTATTTAAAGTTACTCACGAAATTAAAAATCCTATAGCAGTTTGTAAAGGATATTTAGATATGATAGATTTTAATGATAAGAAAAAGGTAAGGAAATATGTTCCTATTATAAAAGATGAAATTAATAGAACTTTAATACTTATGGATGATTTCTTAGATTATACTAAGATTAAAATAGAAAAAGAAGAGATGGATTTATCTATGTTATTAGAAGAGTTAGAAGAGTCTTTAAAAGATTTATTTAAGAAGAATAAGATTAAATCATCTTTTAATAATATAGATGATGAAATATATATAGAAGCTGATTATAATAGATTAAAACAAGTTTTTATTAATCTTTTAAAGAATGCTGTTGAAGCGAAAGATGTAAGTAAGGCTAATATGTATGTTAATGTTAAGTTAGAAGAAGATAGTGATAGTATTAGAATAGTTATTGAAGATAATGGGGTTGGTATGGATAGTGAGACTTTAGATAAAATTAGTGAGATGTTTTTTACTACTAAGAAAAAAGGTAGTGGACTTGGGGTTAGTTTATCTAAAGAGATTGTTGAACAACATAATGGTAGTATAGTGTATAATTCAGTAAAAGGAAAGGGGACTAGAGTAATAGTTACTTTACCTAAATCATTAAATGTGTAATAATATTATAAAGAGGTAGTTATGAATTGTAGTATTGAAGAGATTAAAGAATATTTAAAGAAAAATTTATCAGAGTATCGTTATAACCATAGTATAAGAGTAATGGAAGAAGCTAAGAAGCTTGCTATACATTATAATTGTGATGTTAATAAGTGTATGTTATGTGGTCTTACTCACGATATTGCTAAAGAGTATAGTGATTTAGATAATAAAGAGATTATTGATAAATATAAAATATCTAAAGATATGTTAAAAGATTTTTCTAGTAAGACTATTCACGGTCTTATTGGATCTTTTGTTGTTTTAGATAAATATAATTTTAGTTCTGATATGGTTATGGCTATTAGATATCATACTACTGGGTATCCTTCTATGGATTTACTTGCTAAAATAGTTTATTTGGCTGATAAGATAGAAGTAGGTAAGAGTTATCCTTTAATAGAAGAAGAAAGAAGACTTGCTTATATAGATATAGATAAAGCACTTATATTTTGTTTAGAAAATCAAATAAGAAAATTAAAAAAAGAAAATAAAACTGTAAATAAGCTTGCTCTTGATACTTTAGAGTCTTTAGTGAAACAAATGAAGGTCAATTTAAATTTGGAAATCCGGAAATGATATCCGAATTTATTAATTGATAAGCAACAAAGGTGAACTTTGTT
>CALVJE010000026.1 GCA_944331725.1 uncultured Bacilli bacterium
TTAAGTGTACTGTATAGAAGATATGTTTGTCAATACATTTTTTCGATTTTCAAGTATAACTTTCCTATTATATAAAATAGGAGAAATACAAATATCTCTCCTATTCATTTTAATAATACACAATCAAAACTATCTTTAATAATAGAAATAACTTCATCACTAGCAACTATTAAAATTGATTCATCTATTGGAAGAGATTTAATAAAATTAATTATCTCTTCTTTATTTTTTTCATCTAAACTATGAGTTCTCTCAACAATTAATTTATCACCAACAAGAATTAAAGCACTACCAAAATCTTTTAATAAATATGAGGTATAGCACTTATCAAACTTAATAGCATTATTTCTTAATTTAAAATTCTTACCAAACTGTACTCCTTCTTCTGATAAAGGAGGATTATTATTACCACTAGTATCCTTATCTTCCTTAAAACTCTTAACTAAATAAAGCATTATTTATAAAAATCTCTTTCTAAATCTTTATTATATTTTAAGAAATAAGTACGATAATCTTTATTATTACTACCAAGTTCTTTAGAAGAAGATGCTCCTCCTACTAAATAACCATCACTAGTAACTATTACATCACTAAAGTAATCAATTCCAGAACCATTCTCTTTATTATTACCAAGTTTCTCTAAATCAGTATTATATTTAACAATAATACCACGATAATCTAAATAATTATAAGTATCAGTAGACTTCTCTTCATCTTTTTTATAAGTATGACCAACTACAACTAAATCATTACCATCACTAACTATCTTATTAAATCTCGCTGCATTATTTCTAGCAAAAGTAACTTCATCTAACACTTCTCCATCTTCATTATACTTAACAATTAAACCTTCTGTAACTTTATCTTCATCATCTGCATCAACATTAATAGTTTTAGATCCTGCTACAAAGAAGTCATCTCCTACTTTCACAATAGAACTAAAACCAACTGTATCAGTATATTCATAAGTTTTAGTATAAACTTTCTCTCCATCTAAAGTATATTTAGCAATTAAACCATAACGAGTAGCATCTTTACCAACTGCATAAATATAATCTCCATCAATAACAGCATCATTATATATAGCAGACTTACTACCTCCATAATTAACACGCCAAACTTCATTAAGATCAAAGTCATATTTAATCATTAAAGCCCCACCATCTGGATCAGTACCAACAACCATATTTTGTAAAATACTTTGTCCTACTACAATAAATCCATCATCAACTAATAATACTTTACTAAAAGTAGTATCACCTGCAATTTGAACACTCTTAGTATCTTTCTGTTTACCATTTTTATCATATAAAACAATCAAACCATCTGTAGCATTATCACTAACTTGTTGATCATTATACTGTGCACCACCTACTGCAATAAACCCATCACTATATTCTGCAACATCATTAAAATATGAAGCAAAGCCTTTTGTATAAGCACTTTCAAATTCTATTTCAAAATCATCATTATATTTAGCAAACTTAGCTTTATTATATTCATCTTGATAAGAATTAAATTCACTATTCTTAAAATCACTATTACCAACAACTAAATAACCATCACTAACTTTATCAAAAGAATTAAGTGTATCACTATAAATAATAGACTTACTTCTATTATAATAAGTAAGTACAATATAACCTAACTCAATAACTATAATAGCAACACATAACCCAATAATAACCTTTAACCATTTAACAATACTACGCTGTTCAGGATTCAAAGTATTCTTTTTATTCTTCTTCATTATTACCTCCAAAACACATAATAAAATATTTCTTTTTACCACGTCTAACTATTACATATTTATTATCAATTGCAATACTTCTATTAATAATAAAATCTAAATCACTAATCTTTTCTCCATTAATACTAATACTATTATTACTAACAAACTCACGAGACTCTCTTTTACTACTACAAACACCTGTATCAATAAGAAAATCTACTATATTCATATCATCATTTATAGTAATTTTATCAAGTCCTTTAAAAGCCATTTCTATTTCTTTACTAGTAAGACTTTTAATATTACCACTAAACAAAGATTCACTAATCTTTACAGCCTCATTATAAGCATCTTCTCCGTGAATAAAAGTAATAACTTCTCTTGCTAAAGCTTTATGTGCAATACGCATTTCAGGACATTCATTCTGTTCTTGTTCTATTTTTTCAATCTCTTCCTTACTTAAGAATGTTAAAAACTTCAAATAATCTATTACTTTAGTATCTTCTGCATTAATTAAGAATTGATACATCTCATAAGGAGTAGTCTTTTCTCTATCTAACCAAATAGCCCCTCCTTCACTTTTACCAAATTTAGTGCCATCAGCTTTAGTTAAAAGTGGCATTGTAAAGGCATATACTTCTTTACCAGTTTTTTTACGAATTAAATCAATACCTGCTGTAATATTTCCCCATTGATCTTGTCCAGCGACTTGTAATGTACAGTCAAATTCACTATTAAGATGTAAATAATCTAAAGCTTGTAATATCATATAAGAAAACTCTGCATAAGTAATACCAGAATCAAGTCTTCTTCTTACAATATCTTTATCAAGCATATAATTAATATTAAAGTACTTACCATAATCTCTTAAGAAATCAATTACATTAATATCTTTAATCCAATCAAAATTATTAACTACTCTAAAATCACTCTCACCTCTTGCAAATATTCTTTCAGCTTGTTCTTTTAAGCAAAGGAAATTGTGATTTAACTCATCCTTACTTATCATAGGTCTTTCACTAGTAGGACGAGGATCTCCAATAAGACCAGTCGCACCACCTACTAATAAAATTGGATGATGTCCTGCTTCTTTTAAACGTCTTGCAATCAAGAATGATGAAAAGTGACCAATATGTAAACTATCTGCTGTTGGATCAGTTCCAATATAAAAGGTAAGTCCTCCTTTATTTAGTTTATCAACAAGTAGAGGACTAGATATATCTTTAATTAATCCTCTCCATTTTAATTCTTCATATAATGTCATTTTATCCCTCCTATTTTTCTAACTTTATTTTCTCCACAATAATATTGAAATACATCTTCACCATTATTTAAAGACATTTGTGTAACTCCATCAAATAAAATCTCTATAGCACTACCATAAGTCTGCCAAAACTCATCATCATCTTTTGGAGACTCCAAACCAAAATCATCTTCAACTTTACTAACATCTGTTTTTATTACATCTTCATAATCTTGGCAAAAATGTTTAATATTTACATCAGACGGAAAAAAATCTTCTTTTTTATCTAACAATAACATAGTTAACATCATATCAGGTGTCGCTTGTAACTTACCAGTCTTTCTATATATATTAAGTTCCCTATTATATAAATCATTTAAACCCATACTACCACTTCCAAAAAAATAATATAAAAAAGAAAAAGTCCCTACAAACTAAGGACGAGTCTAACCCGTGGTAAACCACTGTTTCTATCCTTAATCCTTAGAAACTATGCACTTCTACCTAATTAACGCTTAAGTCACGTTTTTCTCCATCTATGTAATTTCAAAATATAATTTCCTTAGTTTTCACCATACCACTAAGTCTCTAAAAACAAATTATATTTCTACTTTTAGACTTCTTCAAAAATCTATACATAAAATATATCAAAAAATAAATTATAAGTCAAAGAATTTATCTAATTTCTTATTAATTCCCTAAATCTTTTCTCTTTATTATCATCATTACTAGAATCAATAAAATCTATTCTAAGTTCATCAATACTATAATTTATTCCTTTAAGTTTTAACTGTCTTAAAAGTTCTTTACTAACACCAACTGAACCATCAAAGAACTTAACATCACCAAGTATTTTCTTTATATTATTCTTAATTAAAGGATAATGTGTACATCCTAAAACCACATTATTAACCCCTTTATATTCACTAAGATTATTCTTAAGATACTTATCAACTTCTTCCATATTACCCTTTTCTATTAAATCAGCAAGACCACTACAAGAAAGTAATATAGTATTATTATTATCATACTTATGATATAAAGCTAAAAACTTTTCACTATTTAATGTCCCTTTAGTAGCCATAACTAAAGTCTTACCCTCTGGATTATAATCGTGTACCATTTTATAAGCAGGTTCAATAGCAATAAATAAAGTATTAGGATACTCTTCTCTTAATCTTTTAACACAAATAGCACTAGCAGTATTACAAGCTAAAACTATCGCTACACACCCTTTATTTAAAAAATAATCTACTATATCTTTAACAATACTATAAACTTCATCTTTACTCTTATCACCATAAGGATTATTAAATGAATCACTATAATATATAAAATGTCCCTTAGGAATTAGTTTAATAATCTCTCTTAATACCGAAACACCACCAATTCCTGAATCAAGTACACCTATCATCCCTCTCCCTCCAATCTAGTCTTAACTAGATATAAACCACAAGACTTTGCCGTCGCTCCATTTTTACCTCTTACTTTACTATCCAAAATCTCTTTTACATCATTAACATCTATTTTACCTGTACCAACTTTAATTAAAGCTCCTACCATATTTCTAACTTGATATCTTAAAAAACCATTACCAACAAACTTAATATCTAAGATATTTTCATTTTCTGTAATAGATACATCATATATACATCTAACACAATTATCTTTAACACTATTCTCAGTAACAAAAGCTCTAAAGTCGTGTTCACCTTTAAAAAACTGTATTGCTTCCCTCATTTTACTAACATTAAGAGGATAACAATGTTGATAAACATAATTTCTCATAACAGGATTAAACTCTCCCATATTTATATAATAATGATACTCTTTAGATAAAACGTGATATCTAGAAAAATAATCATCACTAACTTCTTTCACTGAATTTATATGTATTTCATCACTAATATTACTATTTAAAGCTCTTTTTAATTTATAAGGAGTAATAGAAACATCCATATCTAAATGTGCTACCTGATCAAGAGCGTGAACTCCCTTATCAGTTCTACTAACTGCCACTATCTTAACTTCTTTTAAATTATTAACCTTAGTAGCAGCTTCTTCTAATTCTTTTTGAACAGTCCTATAACCATTCTGTCTCTGATAACCTTTAAAATTACTCCCATCATAACTAAATCTAATTAAATAACGCATCATATCACTTCACATTCCAATAAATATCTTTAATTAAGTCCTTAACATCAACTCTTCTAGGTAATTTAACATCTTTCTTATCTTTAACTAACATTATAAAATCTACAATATCAGGTTTTCTAATATTATATAAAGAAATATCTTTATCATCAAAGAAAATATCTCTACTACTTCCCTCTGCAATTATCTTATTATCATAAAGAACAAATAAATAATCAGTATATTGATATAAATAATTAGGATCATTACTATAAATAACAATAGTCTTAGAAAACTTATCTTTTAATCTTGTAATAATTCTCATAAGCTTATTAACTGTTTTCATATCTAATCCCCTAAATGGTTCATCTAATAATATAACTTTAGGATTTAAAAGAAAAGCTAAAGCAAACTGTAATAATTTAGTCTCACTAAAAGTAAGAGTAGAAATACGTCTATCTAAAATATCTACTTTAAGTCCTACTATTCTTAAAGAATCTTTTATTCTTTGAGAAACATCATCTACTTCTATTTTTTTATATCTAATATAACTAACAAAATATTCATAAATATTATCTATATTAAATAAATTAACAAATCTCTTTTCTACTAAAGTTATCGTCTTTCTAAATAAATAATAATTACTTCTAAGTTTTCTTATCTTATTAAAATAAATAATTCCCCTAGTCTCTTCATCAAGTGATATAAGTCTTAATAACTTATCACCATTCTCTCCATATATCCCAACTATCTCTCCTTTAGGAATAGTAAAAGATAAATCTTCAAAGTCTTTACTATTAATATGTGAAAATGTTATTTCCATAAAGAATCCACCATTCCTAAAGGACTCATATTTATTTTAGAAACTAGGTTATAGTATTTTAATTTAACAGATAAATCTATCATAAAAGGAAGTTTTAAACCTAATTTATTTAAAAGACTATCATCGTTTAAGACCTTAAGCATATCTCCACTACTAACAATATTACCAGCATCAAGTATATAAAGAGTACTATTAATTGTATAAATAACTTCATCTAAACAAGAAGTAGAAAGAATAATAGTAACCCCAGTAGATCTTATTTGTTCTAAAATACCCATAAACTCTTCTTTTTCTAAAGGAGATAAATAAAGTCCTGGATCATCTAAAAGAAGTAATTTAGGACTATTAACAAGAATAGTAGCTAAATAAACTCTAAGCATCTCATAATAATTAAGATCATCTATTTTATTATTAAGTATTTTAGATATCTTTAAATCCTTACTAATATCTTTAACTATCTTTTTAATCTTAAGATCATCAAATCCTAAACACTCTAAAGGATATCTAATATTATTAAGCACACTATCATAATTAAAACAAAAGTTATTCATATAAGCAATATCTTTATAATCACTAATTATATTTTTATCATAAATAACTTTTTTATTATTAATAAGTCCTGCTATTACTTTAAGTAATAAACTTTTACCACTATTATTAGAACCAGTAATTATTGTTAAAGAATTAAGCGGTATTGAAATATTAAACTTTCGAAAAGGACCAATTGTTAAATTTTCAACCGAAACCAAATTATTCATTCTAGTCACCTTTCTTTTTTTGAATATTATAATTAACTCTAGTAACAAACTTATCAGGTAAAAATCTTACTATAAATTTAACAAATTTCATCTTAAATCCTGGAATAATAATTGTTTTACCCATAAACATCTTTTTAACAGCATAATCTGCTACATAACTACTACTAAGAGCTTTAACCTTAAAACTAACTCCTGCTCTATTATTGAAGTTAGTATCAACGGGACCTGGACATAAAACAGAAATACTAACTTTACTCTTTCTTCTTCTTAACTCTTCATTAATAGCAAGACTTAAACGATATACATAACTCTTAGTAGCATAATAACTACTAAGCATAGGGCCAGACATAAAAGCAGCACTGCTCGCTACATTAAGGATAATACCCTTATCTTTTTTTAACATATCTTTTAAATAAAATTTACATAACATATCAAGAGCTCTAATATTAACATCTAACATATTAATCTCAGTATTAAGATCAATATCAACAAACTCTCCAAACACACCAAATCCAGCATTATTAACAAGTATATCAATATCATCATTTTTAGTTAAGACATAAAGTTCTTTAACTTTTTGTAAGTTAGATAAATCAACAACAATTATCTTTACTTTAACTTTACCATCAATTGAAGCTTTAACACCTTCTAATGCTTCCTTATCTCTACCTACAAGTATCAAATCATAATTTAATTTAGCAAGATTAAGTGCAATATCACGTCCAATTCCACTACTTGCACCTGTTATCATCGCCTTCAACTAAACCACCTCCAATTAACTCTATTCTATCACAGAAAAAAAGAGAATACCAGTTCTCTTATTTATCCTTCCAAGAAAAGAACAAATTATCATAATCAATCAATGACAAAAACTCATTTAACTTATTATCACTATATTTATCTACAACATAATAATCATAATTAATAAACTCAACTTGATAATTAAGACCCATATCACTTCTATCACTAGTCTTAATGTCATTTATTAACGTATTCATTGAATCTTTATAATCAATTCTTCCCTCATCAAGCACTTCACCATCAATACCTATTAAAACATAACTCTTATCTTTATAAACATAAAGACTGTTAGAAGGACAACTACAAGATACATCTGTAATTTTTAATAAGTAATTATCTTCATTAAAAGATACAAATAAAAGTATACAACTAATAATAAATATAGAAATAATACTAATAATTAAAACTATTCTCTTCATTAAACACTCTCTATATATTCCATAAGTTTTAAGAATAACTTCATATGTTCTTTAGATAAACCATCACGTCTTAATTTACGAATAGCAATTCTTTTTTTCTTAATAGGAATATCACTAAATGTAATAGAAGCAATCTTTTCTTTTAAATATGTTTTAATCTGTAAATCCATTAAAATACTATCTATATCTTCATTAATAAGTCTAACTGCATCAATCTCAATATCTTTACCCTTACAATTAAGCGTTAACTGTCCAATAGTATTAACATTATTAACTTCAACTACAAAATCATTTTCTTCAATATACATAGATTCTATTTTTATTTCTTGATCATTATAGTATGCTCTAACATCTTCAGCTTTCTTAGTATTTCTAAATCTAAACTTATAATTACGTCTCATAGGAGCAATACCACTCTTACCTTCAATAGACCTAATAATAACTGTATAGTTATTTTGCATATAATTATAATCAATATCTGTCTTTAAGTAATAACCTTCTTTATAAAGTGATGTAAGTCCATCATCTTCATATAGAGTATATGTATTAGATACCCCTGGAAATATATGAATTTCCATATCTAAAGGAAGTCCTACATTATTAACATCACTTCTATTAGATAAAGGTATAACAGAACCTGCTTTTGCAAAGACAGGATAATCTTCTTCTCTAAAGAATGATACATATTTCTTATCACCAGGAAATTTCTTACCTGTTTTAAAATCATACCAAACTCCCTCTGGCATATAAAAACGATGTATAGTCCTATTCATTACAGGATCTTTACGAGAAAGTATTGGACAAACAAGTAATTCACTTCCTAAAAAGTATTGATATTTATAGTTATTATCATCTATTACCCATTTATATCTATAATAAAATGGTTCAACCAACATATTAGCATTTTTATAATAGTTATAACTCTCTGTATATAAGTAAGGAATTAATCTATGTCTTAAACGTAAATAATCATTAGCAATAGTCTCTGTTTTAATATCCCATCTCCAAGGCTCTCTTTTATAATAATTACCACGAGCAGCGTGAAATCTTAAAATAGGACTAAAAACCCCAAGTTCTACATATCTAATATAAAGTTCACTCTCCTCTATACCACCGTGATTACCTCCAACATCAAAAGACCAAAAAGATACACCAATATTAGCAGCCCCCATCATACTAGAAGATATTTCTTTTAATCCATCCCAAGACACCTCAGTCTCTCCAGCATACAAAACAGGATAACGATGAGGAGCAAATATACCATTACGACTAAGCATAATACTTCTCTTAGCAGGATTTCTTCCTATATCTTTATAATTAAAATGATTATAAGTAAGTAATTTTAAAACATTATTATCTCCTCTATAATCGTGCCAAAAAAAGTCAACACCTAAAGCTTCTAAAGGATGTAAAAATAATTTAAAGTAAATATCTAGTAATTTAGGATTCATAGGATCAAAAACTATTATTTTATTATCATTAATTCCAAGATAAGAACAAGCTTGCGCATAATAAGTCTCGTGAGGATAAATACCCTCGCTAGGATCTATTTCTAAACCAAATCTTATATTATGATTATGTAAAAAACTAGATACTTCACTAGGATTAGGAAATAATTCTTTATTAAAAGTAAATCCAGTATGTAAATCCTTAGCTTTACCAACATCACGATAATGCCAATCTTTATCTAATAAGAAAACTGCTAAAGGAACATTACGCCTTTCAAAGTCACTAACTAACTCTTTAACACTCTCTTCATTATAAGTAACATTACGACTCCACCAATTACCAAGAGCATAACGTGGAATAAGTTCAGGATTACCTGTAAGACGAAAATAATCTTTCAAAGCTAAAGGAAAATCATCTTTATACATAAATACATATATATCTAAACTTCCCTTTTCACGAGCTTCTATTGTACCATCAGGATTAAAAAGAAAAGTATTACTATCATCTATACTAGCAAAACCTTCAAGAGAATAAAGACCACGTTTTAAACTTCTAGGAGTATTAACATCTTCACTAATCATATTGCCACCTAAATTACGAACTTCAGGATGACCATAATACCAATCTCTATCATTCTCACCATTTCCCATAAATAAAGTTATTTTTAAATTTTTCATTGGATCTACTTTACTACCAGAAAAATGAGCTTCTTTAACATAAGTAAGACGAAAGTATTTAGTAGTAATTTCTAAAAATCTAGCATCTTGTTTAGTCTGATACTCTGGAAAATTAAAATAACGATTAATAGCAAACTGACTAGGAAGATCAACAAAAGTACCACTAGGACTATATTCAAGTCTAACAAGTCTTTCACTTAATACAGTAATACGATAATGATTACCCTTATAAATACACTTCTCATCACTCTTAGCTTTACTAACATCAATTTCAAATTGTCTACCTAGTGGATACATAGTCATAGCCTCCTTTTATTCTCTTTAATTTTAGCACATTTTTAAATCATTAACAATTACTAATCATCTAAAAACATAACATAATATTCATCATAAGTAATATTATTTTCTTTTATATATTTAGCAATTTTCTTACCAACATATCTATAATGCCAAGCTTCACACTTATATCCTGTTATATCTTCTTTACTCTTAGGATATCTTAAAATAAATCCATACTTATAAGCATTATCCATCATCCAAGAATATTCATTACTATTTACAAAAGTATCAACAGACTTACTAGCAATATCTAAACTCATCGCTGTCTGATGTTCAGAAAAACCAGGTTTAGCCACATAATTATCAACATAATTTTGACCATAAAGCTCTAAATATGTATTAGTAATCTCCTCTTGGTCTGCATAACTTCTATAACCAGAACTAACCATTAACTCAAGTCCCTCTTTACTAGCAGCTTCTGCCATATCATAAAAAGCTTTCGCAACATTTCTCTCTATTTCTACTTCTCCATCACTTTTTACATACTCTTCATCAATAGTAACTAAATCATCAGGAACATACTTACTACTTAATTGTCTATGTTTATTAACAAGTACATAATCATCAAAATCATCTATAACTATTGGATCAGTATAATCTTCTTTATCAAAATCCATATTTACATATAAAACAGTAGTCTCTGCATCATCATTATTAAGATCTTGATATGCCACATATCTATCATAATTACCAAGCTTTGCAAAATCCACGCTTAAAAACTCTTCTATATTTTTAACTCTATCACGTTTTGCAAAATCACGAACTGTCTCATCATCACCTTTATCTATTATAAGAGAAACTTCATTAACACTATAACCTTTACTCAATAATTTATTTATATTACTAATTAAATGTTCCCCTTCTTTATAATCAATCTTTGCATAACTATCTAAATTATCCTCTTTATAATCATCACTACTAAACGCTGCATTTAAAGTCTTATTCTTTCCCATATCCATAATATAAGAATACTTAAATTTAAAGATTATATTCTTCGCTGCCTCTTCACTATATCCTAAACTTTTAAGTTCTCCTATTCTATTAAGGTAAAAAACTAAAACAATAATTATAACAAAAATAATCACTCCAATTATAATCAAAGGCTTTCTAGCACTTTCCTTTAATTTTAACTTCTTTTTAGTCATTAAATCACACTACTTTCTACATCTATCATTACAAAAATTGTACCAAATTTCTGACGAAAAGTCTTTAATTATATCAAAAAAAATATATTGCAAAATAAAATGTGTTGGTTTA
>CALVJE010000027.1 GCA_944331725.1 uncultured Bacilli bacterium
TATTTTCATATGGCGAACCTCCCTTTAGTAACTTAAGTGTACTGTATAGAAGATATGTTTGTCAATACATTTTTTCGGTTTTCAAGTATAACTTTCCTATTATATAAAAAAATATAATCTTTATAGTGAAAATAAAGACAGTCTTAAGTTAGCTAATCAAGATTTTGGAATTCATACTAATATTAGATGTATAGATATAGGTTTTTACCCTTTTGTAATAGAAGACAATGGTATAAAAATTAATACTTTTAGTATTGATGACAAAACCATATTTAAATCTAGATTTATAGCAGGATTAACTTTTAATGATTTTTATGAAATAATTAGTTTTAAGAATTATAAAATTAAGATTATTAAAAGAGAATTACTATATATATTGAAAGAAAATTTAACAAGAAACAAAGATAAATTAGATTATGTGGTATTAAAAAAATTAAATATGAATAAAGAGTGTATAACTAGATTAAGAAAGTTAAATATCTCTAAATATACTAATATAGATGATTTTATTACAGAAAAAGAATCCAAAAACTAGGATTCTCTTTTCTTTACTATAGTTAACTACTTTATAAACATAGCATCTCCAAAAGAAAAGAATCTATATTTTTCTTTAACCGCTACATTATAAGCCTTTAAAATATTATCTTTACCTGCTATAGCAGAGACTAACATAATAAGTGTTGATTTAGGTAAATGAAAATTAGTAATAAGTCCATCTATACTCTTAACTTCTTTACCTGGATAGATAAAGATATCAGTAAAGCCATTATCTTCTCTAAACTCTCCAAACTTCCCGTAAACTGTCTCTAATGTCCTAGTAGAAGTTGTTCCAACTGCAATTATTCTTTTACCATCTTCTCTTGTTTTATTAAGAATATTAGCAACTTCACTACTTAATGAATAAAACTCACTATGCATTTTATGTTCTTCTATTTTCTCTACTTTAACAGGTCTAAAAGTACCAAGACCAACGTGTAGAGTTAAATAAACGATATTTACACCTTTATCTTTTATTTTAGTAAGTAACTCTTCAGTAAAATGGAGTCCAGCCGTAGGAGCAGCAGCACTACCTACTTCTTTAGCATAAACAGTTTGATATCTATCTTTATCTTCTAATTTTTCGTGAATATATGGTGGTAGTGGCATAGTACCTAACTCATCTAATATTTCATAGAATATTCCATCATAACTTGCTTTAAACACTCTAATACCTTCATCTTTAACTTCAGTACAGGTTAACTTTAACAAGCCATCACCAAAAGATACAATATCTCCTATATGTATACGTCTAGCAGGTTTAACTAAAGCTTCCCAAGTATCACTACCCTTATCCTTTAATAATAATACTTCTATAATCGCTTTAGTTTTTTCTTTCTCACCAATTAATCTAGCAGGTAATACTTTAGTATCATTTAATACTAAAGTATCCCCCGGATTAAGATAATCTATAATATCATAAAAATGTTTATGTTCAATTTCTCCAGTTTCCTTATCAAGTACCATAAGTCTTGAAGTATCTCTTTGTTTAATTGGTGTTTGTGCAATTAATTCTTCAGGTAAATTATAATCAAAATCTAATACATTCATATACTAATACCCCCATACATTTCTGGTTCACTCTGATAAGCAGTTTCTATTATCAGTTCATCAATATTTTTATTATTAAGATCTTTTTCTAAAAGACTATAATCATCATAATAATCTAACAAATACTTTCTTAAATCATTATCTTCTATTTTTGTTACTAATAAATTTAAAGATCCAATATTATTAAGTATTTTATTACTAAAAATATCTAGCTCATCTAAAGACATATAACCAGTATATATTCCTAAATAAGCTAGAGTCCTTAAATTTAAATACTTATAAGGAATATCATAAGATAATAATATCACAAGCCCAGTCATATTTCTTGGAATCTCATCTTTATTCTTTTTATTCTTAATATAATAGTTATTAACTTTTAATATCAATTCTTTAACATCATCTTCATAATCTAAAGCATTTTGTATTTTATTTAAACGAAAAAACAATGAATCAGGACTATCTTCATTATTTTTCATTCTATTCAAAAGACATATTTCTAACTTTTTAATTAACTCCTCATACATCAAAATCACTTCCAAATAATCCACCTTGATAGTTTATATTTAACTCTTTATAAGCTTTTTCTGTTACCATTCTACCACGACTTGTTCTTTTTAAATAACCTTCTTGTAATAGATATGGTTCTATTACATCTTCAATAGTAGAAGTTTCTTCACCAATTGAAGACGCTAGAGCATCTATTCCTACAGGACCTCCATTAAATCTTTCAATAATAGCTTTTAGCAATTGATGATCTGTCTCATCTAAACCACTTTTATCTACTTTTAATCTTTCTAAAGCTTTATTCATTACTTCTAAATCAATAGATTCTTTTTTATCTACTAAAGCAAAGTCACGAACTCTTTTAAATAAGCGATTAGCAATACGTGGAGTTCCTCTACTTCTTTTAGCAAGTTCAATAGCAGCTTCTTCATCAATAGGCATATCTAAAACTCTACTTGTTCTTTTTATAATTTCTGTTAACTCTTCTGTTGTATAAAATTTTAATTTAGAAATAATACCAAATCTATCACGAAGTGGTGCAGATAAGTCCCCTGCTCTTGTTGTCGCACCTACAAGTGTAAATGGCGGTAAGTCTATTTTAATACTACGAGAACTTCCTTCTCCACCGATTATAATGTCTAATGTGAAGTCTTCCATAGCAGGATAAAGTATTTCTTCTATAAATCTAGGCATTCTATGAATTTCATCTATAAATAAGACATCTCCTGGTTCTAAAGTTGATAGTATCGCTGCTAAGTCACCACTTTTTTCAATTGATGGACCACTAGCAGTTTTAATATTAACCCCAAGTTCTCTTGCAATAATAAAAGCAAGAGTTGTTTTACCAAGACCTGGAGGACCATATAATAAAACGTGATCTAGTACTTCTCCTCTAATCTTACTAGCTTCTATAAAGACTCTAATATTTTCTTTTACTTCACTTTGTCCTATATATTCATCTAATACTTCAGGTCTAATAGTATTATCAACAACTCCATCATCTTCTAATTTTTCACTTGTTATGACTCTTTCCATCTAAACACCTTCTTTATTTTAAGAATAATTTTAAAGCTTCTTTTATTTGTTCTTCTATACTTAGTGAATTATCTACTTTAAGTATTACACTCTTAATTTCTTTATCTTTATAACCAAGTCCAAGTAAAGCCTCTCTTAACTCTTCACTTGTATCTTTAACAATCTCTTCTCCACTACTTAAATCATCAAGTTTCCCTTTTAAGTCAAGAATCATTTGTTTAGCAAGTTTCTCACCTATTTTAGGAAACTTCTTTAGATAAAGGATATTTTCTCTATTAATAGCATCACTAATACCAGAAATAGAACCTGTAGCGATAATAGGTAAAGCCATTTTAGGACCTAATCCTTTAACACCAATAAGTTTTAAAAATAGTTCTTTTTCTTCTTTAGTTTTAAATCCAAATAAGCTATGTTCATCTTCTTTTATTTGTTGATATAAATAGACTTTATAATCACTACCCTCTAGAAAGGCAAAAGGATTAGGTGTATTAATAAGATAACCTATTCCATTATTTTCTAAAATGATAGCATTAGACACTACTTCTGTAACTTTTCCAATAATATAACTATACATTTTAGTCCTCTTTCATATTGTGATGAACATCCTGAACATCATCTATATCTTCTAAAGCTTCTATTAAGTTATATACTTTCTCTTTAGTCTCTTCATCAACTTCTACTTCATTATTTGGAACAAAAGTAACTTCACTAGTTAAGAATTCTGCGACTCCCATATCAGTTAAAGCATCTTTAATAGCGATAAACTTATCACTTGGTGTTGTAATTAAGTATGTATCTCCAGTATTTTCCATATCTAAGGCTCCTGCATCTAATGCTGTTAACATCACTTCATCTTCATCGTAATCACTAGGTATTTCAATAATTCCCTTACGTTCAAAGATATAACTAACAGAACCATCAGTACCTAAATTACCACCACGTTTTGAAAATGTACTACGTACAGATGATGCTGTTCTATTACGATTATCAGTAAGACAATCTACCATAATAGCAACACCAGCTGGTCCATAACCTTCATATCTTATACTTTCGTAATTTTCTCCACTTCCAGCTCCCTTAGCTTTATCAATTGCCTTTTGTATATTATCTTTAGGCATATTAGCAGCTTTAGCTTTTTCAACTACTAATCTTAATGAAGCATTACTATCTACATCAGGTGTACCGCTTTTAGCAGCTACATAAATTTCTTTAGCAAGTTTTTGAAACACTTTACCACGCGCTGCATCTATTAACCCTTTCTTTCTATGAATAGTAGCCCATTTTGAATGTCCACTCATAATTATCCTCCCTTTCTTCTTCATTATAATAACACAAATACATCATTTGTTCTAGCTTTAATTTAAAAATAATGTTATATTACATAAGAGGCGAAGATGATGGAAAAATATATTAGAAATGGTAGTAAGAAAATTAAATTTAAATCTGTAATTAAGTTTAAAGATAGAATAAAAGGTTTTAGATTTTATCTTTATCCTATTAAAGAAGGATTATGTTATCCTAAAAAGAGAATGATTAACACTTATTTTGTATGTCAAAAATTAGATATAGTAGTTACTGATAAAGAAAATAATATATTAGCAATATATCCATCTATTAAAACAGAAAAGTTTATAAGACCAAGACTTAAAGCTTATTATATATATTTACTTCCAGAAGGTAGTTCTAAAGGATTAGAAAATTATGAAAAGTTAAGAATAATGACTAAAGAAAAATGAAATCTAGTATACACATAATGTACTAGATTTCATTATTATTTATAGTTTTCAAAGACTAGGACTAAGCACGAGACGGAACGAGAGATTACTGCCTGGAGCACCAAGAACAACAGCACGAGAAAAGCTAAAAACACC
The DNA here is from genome assembly GCA_944331725.1 of uncultured Bacilli bacterium. Next base: position 4,998 of record CALVJE010000027.1, read on the forward strand.
TGCACCAATATCATTACCAAAGTAACCGCCGCGCACCAACCATGGGTACTGTTCACTTACCATATTATGATAATCCCCATACCAGCCACTTGCTTCTGACAAACTATGACTTAAACACTCACTTCCATTACATGCTGTCATTGGATCATTACTTGTATACTTATTATAATATTTTGATTCTGGCATACTTATAAATCCACTATCTGCCACTATATCATTATAGTTTTCCATAACATATTCCCAGGTTCCTCCACTCATATCATACTTTTATTAATTTCTTCTATTCTTACTAATTAACTCTAAAGAAACAGTAAGCTGTTTAATTCTTTCAACAATTCTCTTTGCTTTTACTTTTTCTATACCATTACTAGTCATACTTAAAGCACTCTCTAATTCTTTTAATGTTAAATTAGAAGTAAAAAATGTAGGTAATTCTTCTTCCATTCTATATTGTAATATTGGTCCTAACACTTCATCTCTACTCCAAGCAGTTGTATTTTCTGCACCTATATCATCTAATAATAATAATGGTACTGTCTTAATAAACTCAAACTTTTCTTCATAGTCACTTCCAAATGATGATTTTAAACTCCTAAGTAACTCAGGATAATATACTAAAGCAGAACTAATATCTTTCTTAGCAAGTTCATTAAATAAAGCTGCTATTAAATATGTTTTACCACTTCCAAAAGAACCACTTAAATATAGTCCTTTACCAGTTTTATTCTTAGTATAAGTATCTATAAATTCTTTAAAATACTTAATTATAGGTACTCTTTTACTATCATCTCGATATAAATCATTAAAATTAGCATTACTAATTTCTCTAGGTAAATCAAAACAAGTAATATTCTTCTTATAAGCATAACTATTTTGTTCTTTAATAAACTTATCACAAGGAACATAAGAAAAATTAAGTCCATTACCTTCCTTAATTGCTTTTAAACAATGTCCTTTTAAAGTATTAGGACATTCTTTTAACGAAGGACAATTCTTACAATTTTTCTCTTCTTTAATAGCATCTTCTATATTAGAAGTATACTTCATAAGAACTTCATCATTAAGATCAATATTATCAGTATATTTCTTAAATTCTTCATCTTTTAATGCTTCTACATAATAAGATTTTAATTTATTAATATTACTTGGTTTAACTATAGTATTTATTTTTTTCATTTACTTCACCCTAACTATATATTTTAGTTTTATATAACTCTTTATCTGTTTCAAAGTTATAAAGAACCTCTGCCATTATAAATATATCAAAATATAACTCATCAGCAATATCATCTAATCCTTCTTTAACAAATCTATTTCTAATACTGTTTCCTACTTCTAATAAAGTTCTATAATGTTCATTAAATCGCACTTTCTCAAGTATACCATCAATAGAATAATATTCTTTTTGATAATCAACTAATACTTGTCCAGTACAATAATTAAAACTTAAATTTAATCTAGCCAAATTCTCCATATTACTAAAAATTTCTATTGGCGCTTTATTACCATAATAATCTAAGAGTATAATGTAATTATTAACCACTTCATCATAACTCCATTCTTTTCTATCAAGGGAAATACCCATTACATTTTTAGCACCCATATCAAGCATTTCATCATATCTATCCATATAATCACAGCCTTTAATTTATTTTACCACTTATTTTTTAGTTTTGATAGTATTATTAGAAAAATCAAACATAGTCATTCCTTTTTCTCTTATATCATAGATAATTGTATTATTATTAGCAAGTCTTTCTATAACCTCTTTATGAGGATGATTAAATCTATTATCAATACCTACAGAAATAAGAGCATAAGTAGGATTAATAGTTTTAATAAACTCTTCACTACTACTTGTCCTAGAACCGTGATGACCTACTTTTAATATCGTAATATCTTTAATATTATAATTATCTAAGATATAATTTTCACTTTTTATAGTAGCATCTCCCATAAATAATATTTTATTATCATAAATAGTTGTATAAAGAACTGTACTACCATCATTTTCATCATCAAAAGTATTATTAATAACTAAAAAATTAAAGTTTCCTAAAGAAAAACTTGTCTCTTCTATTAGTCTATAACTATTATTACTTTCATTATTTATTTTTTGTTCTAAAGAGTTTAGATCATTACTATTAAATAAAACATTTTCTACTTCTATTTCTTTCATTATATTTAATGCTTCTCCACAATGATCATAATCACCGTGAGTTAATAATAAATAATCTAGTTTTTCTATACCTAACTGATAAAGAAAAGTAACTATATATCTACCTCTATTAGTCTTATTTCTTTTTTCCCACTCTTTACTACTATACTCCATCACTCCACCTGTATCTATTAACATCGCTTTATTTTTAGATACTAGTAGAAAAGAATCTCCTTGTCCTACATCTATCATATAGAGTCTATCATAACAAAATATCTTAGGAGTTAGATAATGAAAAGTTATAAAGATTAAAAAAATAACAAAGATAAATTTCTTCTTAAAATAAAGATATAAAAATATTACTAAGTAGTATAGAAAATAAAATATTAAAGGTATTCTCGCTAAAACCAATGTTCCTATTTTAATATTAGAAAGTATATTTACACTATCCTCAAAAATATAAATAAATATTTCTAAAATATCTCTTAGAAAAGGTAATATTAAACATAGCATTGATAAAGGAAATATTATAATATTAATAAAAGGAACATAGAAAAGATTATAGATAATACTTAATATATTTATATAAGAAAAATGATATAAAGAAATGGGTAAACTTACAAGAAAGCTTACCCACGATATTTTTAATAATTCTCTTATCTTAGAAGTTTTTTCTTTTCTATTCATATATAATATCAAAGTAACTGATATAATAGTAGAATATTGAAATCCTATATCATAAATATAAAATGGATTAATAAAGAAAAGAATACTTAAAGATAATAAAATTAAGAAAGAAGGTTTAATATTAAAGTTAAAAATATTGTTAAGGGCAAAGATAAGATTAAAGACTAAAGCTCTATCTATGGCAGCACAACCTTCAATTAGAAAGTAGTAAAACGAAAGAATAAAAAGAATAATAAAGAACCTTATTTTATCATTTAAATTAAATTTTTTTAAAATGAAGGTTATTATAACAATAAGAAAACTTATTTGTGTACCTGATAAAGCAAAGAGATGAGAAATTCCTAATTTTTGAAATTTAGAGGTTAATTCATTATCAAAATTATTATCATTTCCTAAGAAAAAGACGTTGATATATTCTCCTACTTTATCATTACCAATATTAGATCTAATAAATGATTTTAAAGATAAGAAAATATTACTATTCTTTTTTAATAATTCTATATTAGAGATATCCATTAAATAGAAAACTTTTATATTTTTAAGGTAGGAGTGGTAAGAAAAACTATAAAAGTTGTTACTAGATATAGGCTTATTTAGTTCACCTTCTAATTTAACAGTATCTCCTAATGACAATGTGTTTTTAGTGTTATTCAAATGTTCTTTGGTATCAAAATAATATGTGGCTATAATTTTTTCTTTTGTTTTTAACGTGATTGTAAGTTTATTACCATCATAAGATAGATTACTTATCATACCAATTACATTAGTTTCACTCCCTTCATATTTAGAAGAGTAATCTATATTTATGGTAATAAATAGGTATAATAAACTAATTAAGAATATGGTTATATATAAACTTTTAAATAGTAATATTTTCCTTAATGTCATCAAATGTAGAATCTCCTATGCCATTAACTTCTTTTAACTCTTCAATATTTTTAAATGACCCTACTTTATTACGATATTCTATTATCGCTTTAGCTTTTGTTTCCCCAATACCTGGAAGTTGCATCAACTCTTCTAATGTAGCAGTATTTATAGATACTTTAATACTACCATCTATAACTTTAGAAGTTGAAGTAGTACTATTATCTTCAATACAAGCATCATTAGGTATTTCATTTTGATTAAGACAAGCTTCTTGTTCAGTTTTCTCTTTTTCCAAGGTTTCAGTAAAGTTAGCTACTTCGTCATAACTATAAACAATTATTACCATTTCATCTACTACTTTTTTAGATAAATTTAATACACTAGTATCAGCATTTTCTGTTAAATCACCAGCTAGACGTATAACATCTATAACTCTACTATTTTCTTTAACAGTATAAATACCTGGAACATTAACTTCCCCTTTAATATCTACTTGATAGTAAATATCCGCAGTATCTTCTTCCTTTTCTTTCTTTACATCTTCTTTAGATGTTTTAATAACTAATTTATCTTCACTTTTAGTAGTAGAACTAAATTTATAAAAAACGAAACCTCCCAAAACTAATAGCAAAGCACTTAATATTACAATTATAATTATTTGTTTTTTATGACGATAAGTAAAAGTCATTTCTAATTACCTCCTTTCCAAGTCAAATACTAACAGATGTTAAAAATAAATGCAAAAAGGCAATTTTTAAAATTCAAGAAAAAAAGAGCTTCAATTTAATGAATTGCTCTAGGGAATTTTCAAAATTGATATGCAAAAATACCTTGAATTTTAAAAATTCATACTTTTTTTATTTTTTTTAAATTTTTAATTAAAACGTTTAAAATCTATGATAACACATATAAGTTCTCTTCATCTTTAATATTATACAATTACTGCTTCTTATCTCTTAATTTAGTCTCAATATTTACCCTTTGAACAAAGGTTAAAGCAACCATAAGACAAAGAGTAAAACTACCCCCATAACTCATAAATGGTAATGGTACTCCTGTCATTGGCATTAATCCAAATAGTCCCATTAAATTAACTGCTATATGTAAGAAAATATATACTGCAACACCATAACAAATTAAAGCTCCTCTATTTGTATAACTTTCTCTACCTATCTTTAATATTCTATATAATAAATAGATGTAAGCTAGTATTATGATAATTCCTACAATAAGCCCTAATTCTTCAATAATAACAGCGAAAATAAAATCAGTATATGGTTCTGGTAAATATAAATATTTTTGCGTACTATTACCTAAACCTATACCAGTTAAACCACCATTATTAATAGCAATATAACCATTACATACTTGATTTCCTGTATCTAGTAATCTATCACAAGGTCTTGTAAAATTAAAACGTTCTATTTGTCTTTCTTGTAGAAAACTTCCTCCTGTCATAATAATTGCTAATACTCCTACTATTACCATTCCAACTAATAACAAAATAATATTAGCTTTTATCCTCTTGGCAACAGGTGATGATAAAAATATTATTCCTGTTAAAAGAGCAAATATAATAGCAGTACCAAGATCTGGTTGAATCATAATAAGAAAAGTAATTATTATACCTATTAAAAGAGGTATTATAGCAACTACCCAATTATTTAATCTTTTTTCGTGCACTTCATAAAACCTTGCCATAAAAACAATCATAATTATTTTTATAAATTCACTAGGTTGGATACCAAAAGATCCTACATAAAACCAACTTACAGCATTATTAGTAGCACTTCCATATACTAATAATAATATCATTACGAGTACTATCGCTATTAATAAAAGGTTTGATATAATACCATAGAACTTAGTATTAAATTTTATAATAAAAATACAGAGTATAAAACTTACTAATAAAAATAAACCTTGTCTAATAAAATAAGCATAAGGACTTCCCCCATTCATATAGGATGTTACATTACTAGCAGAAAATACCATAATAAGTCCTAAAACAAAGAGAATTAAACTAATAAGAAATAAAGGCTTATCTAAGTTTTTAATAATATCTTTAAATTTAGTCACTTTAATTCTCCTTCCTAGTCTTTTATTTTAGGATACCACATTTTTTACTTAGTTTAAAGTTACTAGGGCCATTTCATTAACAATTTGACATATATTTTCATATCTTATAATAGAAAAAGGAGGTTTTTAACTATGTATTATTATGGTGGTGGATCTTTTAATTCATTCCCAAGTTGTAGTTGTGGATGCGGTAATCAATGGTTTTTCCCAAGTTGTGGCTTTGGATGGAACAACAACAGTAACAATTATGCAATTATTTTAGTATTATTTATACTTCTAGTTATTGTAATTGGTGCTAGATTTACACGTTAAGAAAGGTTTTCCTTTCTTTTTTCTTTAAATCGTGTTAAAATATAGCAAGAAATGGGGTATTTAGATGTTAAAGATGAAAGATATATTAGATGAGAAAGATAAAAGGTTAAGGCTAGTTAGTAAAGATGTTACTTTTCCTTTAAGTAAAGAAGATAAAAAAGTAATTAATGAAATGGTAGAATATTTAACTAATAGTCAAATAGAAAGATTAGCAGAGAAATATGATTTAAGACCTGGTATGGGTATGGCTGCTATTCAACTTGGTATTCCCAAAAGATTCTTAACTATTGTTCACGAAGTTGATGAAGAAGAATTTGATACTTATATTATTTGTAATCCTAAAATTATTAGTAATTCAGCTGAAAAGATTTATGTAGAAATGGGAGAAGG